>JBEKNG010000030.1:0-15205 GCA_049523075.1 Paraburkholderia sp. | reverse complement strand
GATCTCGCGTACCAGTTCGTCGCCCGGTATGAATCCGTCATTCAGCACCACAAACGCCAGCACGATCTCGGTGCGCTGGGCATCCGGCGCGCCGACCACCGCAGCCATGCAGACCGCCGGATGCTGCAGCAGGCAGTCCTCGATCGAGGCCGGCCCGATCCGATACCCGGCGCTGGTAATCACGTCGTCGTTGCGCCCGACAAAGCGGATGAAACCATCATCGCCGCACTGGCCCAGATCGCCCGTGAGCAGATAGCGGCCGCGGAATTTGTCGCGCGTCGCGGCCTCGTTGCGCCAGTAGCCGAGGAACATCACCGGATCGGGGCTGGCAATCGCAATGTTGCCGATCGCGCCATTCGGCACGGGCTGACCGTCGTCGTCGACGATCGTCACCTTGTGGCCCGGCACCGCTTTGCCGATGGCGCCGATACGCGGCGGGAACAGCGACGCGCACGACGACACCACGACGTTGCATTCGGTCTGTCCGTAGAACTCATTGATGGTCACGCCGAGCGCAGCGCGTCCCCATGCAATCAGTTCCTCGCCGAGCGATTCGCCACCGCTTGCCACCGCGTGCAGCGACAGCTTCCAGCGCTCGGGCTGCGTTACGGTGCGCATCATTTTGAGGGCGGTAGGCGGCAGGAACGTATGCGTGACCGCGTGGCGCGCCATCAGGTCGAACGCGGCTTCGCCGTCGAATTTGTCGAAACGGCGCGCGAGTACGGTCACGCCATGATGCCAGGCGGGCAGCAGGACGTCGAAGAGTCCGCCGATCCACGCCCAGTCTGCCGGCGTCCAGATCACCTTGGCCTGCGCAGGAAAGCTCGCCTGCGAGAGTTCCACGCCAGGCAGATGCCCAAGCAGGACGCGCTGTGCGTGCAACGCGCCTTTCGGCTTGCCGGTGGTGCCGGAGGTATAGATGATGACGGCGGGATCTTCCGATGAAGTGTTGACCGGCGTGAACGCCTCGGACTCGGCACTGAGCGTGTCCCAGAACGCGTGCACGTCGTTCGCCGTGGCGGCGTCATCGGCGTGGTCAGCGTCAACGCAATACACCGCTTTCAGTTCGGGCAGCGTGTGGCGGATTTCAGCGAGCTTTCGCAGACCTGTCGCGTCGGTGATGAGTGCCGCCGAGGCGCTGTCGGCGAGCCGATACTGGATCGCGTCGATGCCGAACAGCGCAAAGAGGGGCACCGCGATGCAGCCGGCCTTGTAGGCGGCCAGATGCGCAATGGCGGTTTCGGGCGATTGTGGCAGGAAGATCGCCACACGGTCGCCTTGCACGACGCCGCTGCGGCGCAGCCCGTTGGCGAACTGGTTAGAGCGGGCCTTGAGATCGTCGAAGCTATAGCGCGTGGCAGTGCCGTCGCGCTGCTCGTAGATCAACGCGAGGCGGCCCGAGCCGTCGGCCCATTTATCGCACACGTCCACGCCGATGTTGTACCGCTCGGGAATCTGCCATGCAAAGCTTGCCGCCAGGATCTCGTACGTCTGTGCTGCTGGAAGCATCGCTTCCTCCCCGTATCCGTGAAAATCGCTGCGCGCGGCAGCCTGCGCTACACGCCTTGTGCGTGGCCGGATTTGAGTAGAGCTCAGCTACGGGTGTGAGTCAAGCTGGAGGAACGGCTCTGCTTACAAACCCAACGACTGCAACGCATCTTTACCGGATTCGAGAAAATCGCAGGCGATATTCATGCAACAATTCCAGCGAGTTTTTGAAGGATCGTATGGATACGTTACAAAAAATGCGCGTGCTCGTTCGAGTCGTCGAAGCAGGCAGCTTCACCAATGCTGCGCAGCACCTCAACACCACCACAGCCCATGCGTCGCGCGCGGTCTCCGATCTCGAAGCGCGGTTGCGTACGCGCTTGCTTAATCGGACGACGCGCCGCCTTGCACTCACCGAAGCGGGCGAGCGCTATTTGCATCGTTGTGAACAGATTCTCGCGTGTGTCGAGGAGGCCGAAGCCGAGGCGAGCGATGCCCAGGCACGTCCGTCTGGCAAGCTGAAGGTCCACGCCATGACCGGTATCGGCCAGCACTGCGTGGTGCCCGTGGTAGGCCGCTATCAGCAGCGCTATCCGGAGGTGAAGGTGGAGCTGACGCTTGCGCAACGTGAGCCGGATCTGATCGACGAGGGCTATGACGTCGCGCTTGTGCTCGCCGAAGCTTTGCCCGATTCGGGGCTGATCTCGCAGCGCCTCGCCAGCACGTTCAGCATTGCCTGTGCGTCACCGGCGTACCTCGAACGCAACGGCGTGCCGAGGACGCCTGCGGACCTGGCCGCGCACACCTGTCTGCAAACGGTTACGCCGATCTTTCCCACGCACGAGTGGGTGTTTCAGGGACCGCGCGACCTGGAGACGTTCGTGCCTGGCAGGGCGAAGTTCTGCGTCAATGTCGCGGAGGCGCTGGCGGTCGCGGTAGGCGAGGGCATGGGCATCGGGTTATTGCCTTTTTACTCTGCGGCGCATGGCCTGCGTGGAGGCGAACTGGTGCGCGTTCTTCCGGAGTACACATCGCAGCACACGAACGTCTATGCGTTATATCCGTCTCGCCAGTATCTCGATGCAAAGATACGCACGTGGGTTGAATTCCTGCGCCATGAGCTGCCTGCGGCGCTCGACCATGAATGCCCGGATGCCGTCGCGGCGAGCGATCTGCTGTACTAACAGAGAATTTGCTCCGGTGAATTTACTGCGTTGCAGCAAGGTTCTGACATTTTGACAAAGGGAAAACCCGCGATCGGTAAATTGCGGCGTCCTTATTGACTCAGGTCATTCGACTTTGCCCTAATCGGGAAAGTCCTAACACCGTGTGAGCATGGTTCGCGCTAGTCTTCTCTACAGAGGAGGCAAACCATGAGACGCGTATTTAATATTGCTGTACTGATGCTCCTTGCTTATCTTACTGCGGGCCGCGCGCTGACCCATGCACAAGCTGGGGGAGGCGGTTCGATATCATGCGAAAGAGGGGCCGAGATGGTCCGGCTAGGCGCGATGGACAAGGGCTTCTCGGAAGCGGCGTCCAGCGGGCAGGGGCAGAATTTCCTTTCAGGCTGTCTCGTGACAGGCGAGGCACACGTCACCGATCAGATTATTGCGCGCGATTAGCGTTCAGGAATGCGGGCTGCATTAAGCGCCTGATTGCCGATTTCCTGATTCGTGGTGCTTAAGCGCCACGTGTTTTACAGCGTATATCATCGTACATAATACGGCCCCTTATCGGGGCCGGATGTGTTTATTTCGTGTGGCGAATTGGTCCGGTCTCCATTTTCACTTTGAGCTCGGCGATTAAAAATGCTGCATCGCGCTAAAACAGATCCTCATGCCGGCAATTGACGAGAATCTCGGCGACGCTCGCCGAATTAGGCATTTCGATCGTGTTGGCAACCAGCAGTGCAATATCCTCGGGTTGGGTCATCGCTTCAGGCGGCAGGTCGGCGAGACCGGCTGCCATGTCTGTATTTACAAAGCCCGGGCAGATGGCGGTGGCGCGGATGCCGTCGTCCCAGCCTGCGCGACGTACTGCATGATTGAGTGCGATCACCGCATGCTTCGACATCTGGTAGCCCGCGTTGAGGTTCTTCACCCGCTTGCCCGACAGCGACGCAATCTGTACCACACGCGCATTGCCGGCCCGCCGCAAGTGCGGCAGCGCCGCCTGAATCAGCCGGAACGGCGCCTTGACGTTGATATCGAGCGTCTCTTCCAGCAGTTCGTCGGTGCCGTCTTCCAGACTGATGGGCTTGCAGATGCCGGCGTTGCTGATCAGGACGTCGATACGCCCAAACCGTTCCACCGTGGCGTCGACCCAGCGTCGCCCCGCTTCGGGATCGCGCGCTTCGTAGGGAAAGACAAGGCTGTCGAGGTGGCCGTAAAGCCCCGCGGGACTACGCACGCCCAGTGACAGCAGATAGCCGCGCCGGGCCAGTTCTTCGGTTATTTCCCGGCCGATACCGCGGCTTGCGCCGGAAATCATCGCTACTTTCTGCATACTCCCCTCCCTAGAACCCTGCATCCATGACGATTTTTGTGCCGTCGCTAAAGCGAGTCAAACGAAACGCGTGCGGATCCACAAGCGGTGTATCGTTCGTGACCAGATCGGCCATCAGTTTTCCGGCTGCCGGACCGATGCCAAATCCATGGCCGGAAAAGCCGGTGCCGATAAACAGCCCCGGCACGGTATCCACGCCCGAGATCACCGGAATCGCGTCCGGGGTGACATCCATGTAGCCGGCCCAGCGCTGCGCGATCCGCGCGTGACTCAAATGTGGGAACACCTTGATGAACTCGCGCAGCCCCGTGTCGACGTAGGGGATGATCGGCTCGGGATCGAGCGTGCGAACCTGTTCGAAGGCCGTGGGCTGATCGAGTGCCCAATGCCGCGGGCGCCGCAGTTCTTCGAAGAAGCGCGCACCGATGCCGATGCGCAACGAGCCCAACTGGCTCTTTAGCGCTTCGAGGTACTTGAAGAACAGGCGGAAACAGTCTGGCGTGAGATCGCTGTAGGTACGAAATCCATACGCCACCGTATAACCACCATCCGCGCGCTTGCGAAACGCAAATTGCTTGTTGCTCGCACTACAGGCGGGTCCGCCTTCAAGCGGATCGGTTCGCAGTACTGAGGCTCTCACCAACAGTTGCGGCACGTCGATATCGAGGTTGCCGCAGAACAGCCGCGACCATGCCCCGCCTGCTACCACCACACTCTGGCAGCGAATCGTGCCGTGCTCGGTGACGACCGCGCTGACCCGCCCACCGCTCGTTTCGATGCCGCGTGCCGCGCAGGGCATCAAAATTTTGACGCCGCGCTTGCGTAACGCGTTGGCAATGGCGGGCGCCGCGCGTTGTGGCTCGGCGCGGGCGTCGCCGGCGGTGTAGAGGCCGCCCTTGAACGATTTCGTCGCGCCAGGCAGCAGGGCGGCAACACCCTTCGAGTCGAGTTGTCGAGTATCGAATGCATCGCCTGCGAGGCACCGTGCCTTCTCTAGCCAGACGCGATGTCCCTCCATGACCTTCTCATCCTCGGTCATGTAGAGAATGCCGCACTGGTTGAAGCCGGTCTCGATGCCAAGGTCGCGGTCCAACGTGCGCCATAGTTTCAGGCTTTCGATGCTCAGTTCGAATTCGCGCATGTCGCGGTGCGTGACGCGAACCCAGCCCCAGTTGCGGCTCGACTGCTCGCCTGCGATATGCCCCTTCTCGCAGAGCGCCACCCGCAAGCCTTTGTTGCTCAGATAGAGCGCGGTACTGACGCCGATAATCCCGCCACCGATCACGACGACATCGACTTCGGCGGGCAAGCTGGTGTCGCTCGCGACAGTCTCGACTTGTGGTCCCATAGTGGTTGTTGCCCGTTAGATGCGGGTTAGTAGATTAGTGACGTTGTTAGTGACGTTGCTCGGCGATAGCGGTCTCGGCCGCCGACGCCTGCGCCTTGCGTTGCCCACGTGTCGCGCCCCGGGCTGCGCCTTGCTGTGGATTTGCATGGCGGTTGGTCCAGCGGTCGATATGATTGATTGCATGCGTGAGCGGTACCGTGATCAACAGATAGACCACACCGGCCGCCACCAGTGGTGACAGGTTAGCCGTATTGACCGAGGTATTCTGACCGATGGTGAAGAGATCGCGCTGCGAGATTAGCAGGCCGAGAAAGTAGACGAGACTCGAATCCTTGACGATCGAAATGAACTGGTTGGCAAGCGCCGGCAAGATGCGGCGGATGCCTTGCGGCACGATGACGTGGCGCATGCTGCTCCAGTACGTCATTCCCAGCGCCTGGCAGGCGGAGAGTTGTCCACGTCCTACGCTTTGAATCCCCGAGCGGAAAATATCCGCGATATAGGCCGATGAAATCAGTCCAAGCGCAACGATGGCGAGCGGGTAGGGGTTGGGCCCGAAAATCGCCAGCCCGACCGGCGCTAGCCCCTGCCCCACCAGCAGGATGACGAGCGCCGCGGGCAGGCCGCGAAACACGTCGACAAAGACCTGTGCGGGCAACATGAGCCAGCGCGTGTGCGACACCGCCATCAACGCGAGGACCATGCCCGCGATAATGCCGAGCACGGTCGAAAACAGTGACAGCACCAGCGTATTGACGAGCCCTGTGCATAGCAACGAGGGCAGCGACCCGATCAGCAATGGCCAGTCGAGGAAGTTCTGCAGGAAGGCATTCATGGTTCGCTCCTGTCTGAGCGTCGGCGGCCGTTGGTGTGCCTTTGGCGGCCGCCGGGTTGCGAGTTCGTTGCTGCTTTGCCGCGTCTTACGGGCCGCTCATGTGCGTGCTAGCTGCCGGTCTTCATGGCATACGGCGGCAGGTTCGCCGGCTTCGGATAGTCCGGATTAAACTTCATGTACAGCTTGAGCCAGGTGCCGTCGGCGACGAGTTCGTCGATGGTCTTGTTCAAGGCCGCCTCGAGCTTCACATTGCCCTTGTGCACTGGAAATCCCGCAGGCAGATTGATCGCGGAGATGTCGAGCTTGTCGGCGATGTTCATCTGCGGATATTTGCCTTGCAGCCCTACGACGAGCGTTTTATCGGCGAAGTAGCCGTCGATAAACTTGGAGTGCAGCGACAGGAAGCCCGCATTCAGATTCGGAAATCGCACGATCTGGGCACCGGGCAAGTAGCTGTCCGAATACGTATCTTCGATTGTGCCTTGCACGACGCCGATGCGTTTGCCCTTCACCGAAGCGGGATCGCTCGTGATCGAACTGCCGGGCAAGGTCGCCACACTCAGCAGGCCCGTCAGGTAGCCCTCGGAGAAATCGACCATCTTCAGGCGTTCCTTGGTGATGGAAATCGAACCGGCAGCGAGATCGATCTGCTGGTTCGCCACGCCCGGCAGCAGGCCGCTGAAGTCTTGTGCCCGAAAGTCGACGGTGAGACCGAGCTTCGCAGCGATCGCGCGCAGCAATTCGACGTCGAAGCCCGTCATCTTGCCGTCGTCGATATACGAGTAGGGCTTGTTGTTCGCGTCCACGCCGGCAACGAGCTTGCCCGGTGTCAGCGTGCCGATATCCTCGGCATGTGCAGCGGTTGCTGCGGTAAAGGACAGGGGGACGACTATCGCGATGAGGCGTAGAAATTGGCGAAACCGCATGATGTTTGCTCCGTCGAAAGAACCACCGATTGAAGAATATGACGAGGAAATCAATGCAATATCCGGGAGAGAAACTCGCGTGCGCGAGCTGAGCGCGGACGGTCGAAAAAGACTTCCTTCGCTTCGTCCTCGACAATCGCACCTTGATCCATAAACACGACGCGATTGGCGACGCGCCGCGCGAAGCCCATTTCGTGCGTGACGCAAAGCATTGTCATGCCCTCTTGTGCCAGCGCGGTCATGACGTCGAGCACCTCGTTGACCATCTCTGGATCGAGCGCCGAGGTGGGCTCGTCGAACAACATCGCGACCGGGTCCATTGCGAGCGCCCGAGCAATCGCCACGCGTTGCTGCTGGCCGCCCGAGAGTTGTGAGGGAAACTTGTCCTCATGTGCACGCATGCCGACCCGCTGCAGCAGCACACGGGCCTTGTCGGCCGCTTCATCGCGGCTACGATGCAATACGCGCATTTGCGCGAGCATCAGGTTCTGGCGGACGTTGAGATGCGGGAACAGTTCGAAGTGCTGGAACACCATGCCGACGCGTGCCCTCAGTTTTACGAGGTCCGGCTTCCTGTTCATCAGCGCTGTGCTGCCAGATGGCGCGCGGTCCGCAGACACGCTGTAGATGGGAGCTCCCGCCACCGCAATACCGGCCGCAATGATCTCGCCTTGCTGCACCGGTTCCAGCCCGTTGACGGTCTTGATCAAGGTGGACTTTCCGGAGCCAGACGGTCCGCAGATCACGACAACTTCGCCACGGCCGATGTAGGCCGAGCAGTCGGTCAGCACCCGCTGTTCGCCATACCACTTCGAAACGTTGAGCATTGAGATCATGGGGGTAGGCCTCGTTCTTGACATGCTTTACGACAGGGCGGCGCGCGCGCGGCCGTCCCAGAGATCGTCCAGTTTGTAGAGCGCAGCGCCGACTGGCACCGCCCAGTGGCTTGCCATGCCGGCTACACTGACCGGGAACGCACCCTCGCCGAAGGCGCCCGGCGCGGCGTCGAGCCCAAGGAGGTGCCGCGCCACGCGCTGGCCGAGATAGCTCATCAGCGCCACGCCGTTACCGTTGCAGCCAAGCGCGTAGTGAATGCCGTCGTGTTCGCCGATATGGGCGAGCTTGTCGCCCGTCATCGCAACGTAGCCTTTCCATGCATGCGTGATGCGCACATCGCGCAGCGCCGGCCAGAGCTGGATCATCTTGGCGTACAGAATTCTCGCGGCCTCGCGTTCGTCCACTTCCCGAATGGCGGGCCGAGAGCCGAAAATCATTCGGGTGCCGTCCGGCGAGGGCCGTGTGTAGAACAGATTGCGCTTGGAATCGCTGATCATGCGGCGGCCTGGATTGAGGGCGGACATCAACCCGGCAGGCAGCGCTTCGGTGGCGATCTGGTAACTGGCCACGGGTAAGACGCGTCGTGAGAAGAACGGCAGTAGCGGCCCCGTATAGCCGTTGGTGGCGACCAGCACCTGCTTCGCTTCGATCGGTCCGCGTGCGGTCTCAACGTGAAAACACGCACCGCGTCGTTCGATCCGCTTCACGGCGGCATGCGAATGCAGGCTCGCGCCGCGTCGCCTGGCCAGACCGCGCAGGGCGCGATGATATTTGGCCGTATGGAGGCCGCCGTATTCGTCGACGAGGATGCCGCCGTAGTAGTAGTCGGAGCCGATAATCGAACGTTGCTCGGTGCGGGTAATCAGGTGCACCGTGACGCCGGTTTTCTCGTGCAGCAATTCGCCTTGCTTGCGCAGGTGCTCGAAATGCCCTTGCGTGAACGCACCGAAGAAGCGGCCGGTAATCTGCAGGTCAGCGTCGAGCGCTTGTTCGGCGATGAGACGCTGCAGATACTCGAAGCTCGCCATCGATTCGTGCATCAAGCGGGTGAGGCGTTCTGCCGAGACGCCGCGAATTGCGTTGGTCAACGCAAGCTTTTGTCCGCTCGACACCATGCCGCCGCTGCGTGTGCTGCCGCCTGCACCGATCTCCGCCGCGTCGAGCACCGCTACGCTCGCACCTAGGCGCGCGGCTTCCACTGCAGCAGACAAACCGCAGTAACCGCTTCCGACGATCGCCAGATCGACGCGCTCCGGCACCGGATCGCGCGCCGTCTCGGGCGGCGCCGCGTCCCACCAGTAGGGCGCGAGACGGAAGTCGTCGTGGAATAGCAGGGTGTCGGGTCGCATGGCTTCTTAAGCGTTTCAGTATAAGAGGCAGTCTAGGTTTGCGTTGCTCATCCGGTCAAATACGGCCAAAAACGTCTGCTATTCAATTTTGATATGGCATGCTGGCTGGAGCCGAGGCGAAACGGAGAGGGGGCTTATCTGATGAACCAGCGACAGATCGAAGCATTCCGGCTGGTGATGCTGCGCGGCTCGATGACGGCGGCGGCCGAGGAATTGGGGACTTCGCAGCCCAGCATTAGCCGGTTGATCGCGGAACTGGAGCAATCGACAGGGCTCGCCTTGTTCACGCGTAACGGTGGCCGCATCCGGGCGACCGACGCGGGAAGCGCGTTCTATCGCGAGGTCGATCGAAGTTTTGTGGGGCTGGAAAAGCTCGTTCATTCCGCGCGTGAGATTCGTCAGTTCGGCACCGGGCGCTTGCGGCTGGTGGCGGCGCCCGTGCTGGCGCTGTCGTTTGTGCCGATGGTGATCGAGCGCTTTCTGGCGGCATATCCGCGCATCGCGGTGTCGCTGGAAATGCGCAGTGAAGGGACTATTCAGCGCTGGGCCTCGTCGGCCTATTGCGATATTGGGTTTTCCACTGCCACGCCCGATGCGTTCGGCGTGACGAGTGCCGAGCTGTACCGCTTGCCTGGGGTGTGTGCGCTGCCGGCGGGGCACCCGCTTGCGGCCCGAAAACACATTCATGCGCGCGATCTGAGGGACCAGCGCCTCATCTTGCCCTCGTATGCGGACGACACCCGCTCGGCCCTCGATCGCGTACTACGCCAGGCAGAAGTGAACCAGGTGCCTACGATCGAAACGCCGTATGGAGCGACGATTTGCGCCATGGTGTCGCGTGGACTCGGAGTCGGTGTGGTGAACCCGCTCGCCACGCTCGATACGAATCCTGAGCGGATTGTGTTCCGGCCGTTTTCACCGGATGTGATGTTTCGGGGCTTTACCGTGTGTCCGCAACTTCAACACGTCAATCCGATCGTGCTGGCCTTTCTCGAACTCGCCAAGGAAACCATGGAACAGGAAGGTGGGCACTTTCGCAGCGACGTGATGGTGAACGCTTAGCGCGGCATCGATCGAGGCTTTATCACACGCCGCCGGGGTTTTGCTGCGAACCCGTCAATGTGGATAACGTATGCGCGATCTCCGCGAACGACGGCCGCTTCGTAACCGCCTCGCTCATACAGGCGTCCTTGAGTCGCACCAGCGCGGCCAGGGTAGCTGACGCTGACTCAGGTTCAGCGCATCGCGCGATCAATTCTTCCAGTAAGCAACCAAAGGCCCGCACTTCAATACACTGAAGCGAAGGGGCGTGCGTCTGATCATCCGGCGCGTAGAAGGATGCCGCGCCGAAGTCCCCGAGCAGCGCCCGCCCTTCTCCGCAATGCAGAATATTGTGGGCATACAGGTCGCCGTGCATGATGCCTTGCTTGTGCAAATGACCGGCGGCCGAAGCGATACCGTGTGCAACGCGTAGCGCCGAGGCGAGAGCGAAGCGGGTGTCTTCGCTATATATGTCTCGCGTGCAGGAATCGAGGCTGGGTGGCCCGGCCAGGTTTCTGAACTGCGGATCGATCAGTTCCATCACAAGGCCGTGGCTGTCCTCAGGATGTCCCTTCAACTTGCCAAGCACCGGAATCAGGTTGGGATGGCTACCGGCATTGATGCAGGCGGCCATCTCGCAGTGCGGCAAGCCATCGCTCGTCACGTCGCCTTTGAACAGCTTCACGGCAACGTGACCGGCTTCGTTAGGACTCCGATGCGATGCACGATGGATGACACCCGAGGCGCCTTCACCCAGTTGATGATGCAGTTCCAACGCTTCCCAGTGCATATCCGCGATGGGCGTTTCGTTGAGCGCCGCGGCTTCCAGCGCCGCGGTGAACGGATTGCCCGCATAGGCAAGCCATGAGAGCCGAGGCAACGCGAGCAACCACGCAGGGAGTTCGGTGAGCCGATTCGCCGCGAGCCGGACCAGCTCAAGACGGGAGCACGCAGCCAATTGCGAGGGCAATGTCTGCAGTCGGTTGCCCGCCAGCATCAGTTTTTGGAGTTGCGTGCAGTTGCCGATTTCAGGCGGAAGCGCCTCAACCTGATTATCCGTCAGGATGAGCCATCTAAGCGTCGGCGGCAGCGATTTGCCTGACACCGTGCGGATCCGGTTTGCCTTGAAGCCCACCATGCTCAACTGCCTGCATTGGCCGATGACTTCGGGCAACGCGGTGAACTGGTTGTCGGAACAGAAGAGAATGCGCAGCTTATGCAGACGCGGTAAGTCGTCCGGTAGCGACGAGAGCGCGTTGCCGGAGAGATCGAGGATTTCCAGCGTGTCAGCCAGATCGAAAATTTGACGCGGAAATTCGCTGAGTCCGCAGGCTAGCTTCAGGCGCTGCATACCGGTCAGTTGTCCGGCAAGCAGTTGGTCGAGGGTGGTGGTCACTGTGATGGGGCGCGCGTGGCGCGTGCCGGCAGGTTGATTCCGTAAGGCTCGATTCTACCGGTATGTGGCTTCTTCTCACGCGCACCGTGGTCCTTCGGCAGACTGCGATAGGATCCCACTCGCGTATTGCGCATTGACGAGTATCGCCTTCGCCTTGGTCGGATCGGGCGCGAGCTGCGAGAGCGTCACCGCGCCCACAATCATGGAAACGATCGCGTCGGCTACGCGTTGAGGATCTTGAATCTCGAGGCGCTCAATCTGCATGGCCACCAGTTGAACGAGACGCTGATAGCCGTCAATGGCGGCAGCCTTGACCTCCTCGTTCCAACGCTGCAATTCGCTGCCAAGATTGGCCAAGGGGCAAAGGAACACGGGATCCTTGCCGCGGCGCTGGTGGAGGTAGAGATGCACAATCGTATCGAGCGCTTCGCGTGGCGGTTTGCCCGCTATCCTGGTCTCGAACATGGTGAGCAGATCATCGAACGCTGCGCAATTCGCCTCGGCGATCAACTGTTCCTTCGAGTCGAAGTGACGATAGAAGCCGCCTTGCGTGAGCCCAGCGGCGGCCATCACATCGGCTATGCCCGTTGCGGCAATCCCTTGATCCAGAAATACCTGCGCCGCCGTCGAGACGATGCGCTTTCTCGTCTCCGCCGTGTCGCTTTTCGACTTTCTCATGACTACCTCTGACCCTTAAAAAATAAACCTTGCATCATTTAGATGTTGAGTATACTCTAAATCATCGGTGGACAGATGAGCGTCGTCGAAACCGGCAATTCGCCGGATCGAACCGAGAGGAAGAACAAGCGATTTGAGTGCGACGCGATATGTGCATATACACGTTTGAGTTGCCATGATCTCGGCGATCCGGTGATCGCCGTTCCTTACGCAATACCATTCTGGAGAAGCAAAATGAGTCGTGATCTGTATCTGATAACTGGCGCAACAGGCGATACCGGCGGCTACGCTATCGAGGGCTTGCTGGCAAAAGACGCAAGCGTGCGAGCCTTTGTGCATAGGGACGATGATCGGGCCGCAGCGTTGCGCAGCAAGGGCGTCGAAGTCGTTATTGGCGATCTTCTTGATGGCCACGCGGTTCGCGCTGCTTTACAGGGGGTAACGGGTGCGTACTTCGTGTACCCGGTTCAGCAGTCGCAACTCGTCGATGCCACGGCGTATTTTGCGGAGGCGGCGAGGAGCGCTGGCGTTCGTTCTATCGTCAACATGTCGCAGATTTCTGCAAAGGTTGACGCTGTGAGCGATTCCGCGCGTTCGCATTGGTACGGGGAACGCGTATTTGACTGGGCTGGTGTTCCGGTTACACATCTGCGTCCGACATTTTTCATGGAATGGTTGACGTACGGGTTTCAACTGCCGCTTATCGCGGATCACGACCTCATCAAAGTTCCGGCGGGAGACGGGCGTCACGCGCCCATCTCGGCGCAAGACCAGGGTCACGTCATCGCCAACGTTCTGCTGGACCCGGCACCGCATGCCGGCAAGATCTATCCGCTCTTCGGTGCGACAGAAATGAATCACGACGAACTCGCAAGCGCCGTTGGCGAGGCCTTGGGCCGAAAGATCCGCTACGAACCGGAAGGCTTTGAGGACTTTGGCGCGCGGCTGAAAGCGATTGGAATGCCGGAGCATTTCATCCAGCACATCGTCGCGGTTTACCGCGCCTACCAGGACGGCGATTTCGCCGGCACCAACAATGCGGTCGAGGCCTTGACGGGTAGAAAACCCATGACGGTCGGCGAATACGTCAAAGCCAACCTCACGCTCTTCCAGCCGAACGAGCATTAATCCGCTCGCTGCGATCCTGTATTACCTGCCTTCCCGTCAACTGGAGTTTCAAATGTCCCAAGCTCGCAATCCGCGCGTCCACGCCAACATCCTGCCTGCGCTCGCCGCCGTCACCTCCCCCACTAATAAGATCCTCGCGATTGGTTCCGTAACGGCGAAGGGAACACCCGAGGCCATTGCTGAGGTCCTGCCCTTCGAAGTGCGCGCCACGGTTCGCAACTACCTCGCCGGCAAGATCGATCACTGGTACTTCCAGGCGGAAGGGTACGGGGTGGTCTTTATCATGAACGCCTCGAGCACGGCCGAAGCTCGCGAGATTCTGGAAAAACTCCCACTTGGAGTCGCCGGAATGATGGAATTCGAACTGATTGCGCTTTCACCCCTGAAGCCTCTCGCCATGCTGATCGGCGAACCTCAAAAATAAAACGATCATGCTTTTATTTACACGGCGAATCCCCGCACGTATGATGGGTTAAAAAGCAGACGAATCTGTCTAGCAGAACCCACATCAAGGAGACGCCGGATGCACGTGAAAGACCTGTTTCAACTGGAAGGCAAGGTGGCGCTGGTTACCGGCGGCTCGCGCGGACTCGGTCTGCAGATGGCCGAAGCGCTCGGTGAAATGGGCTGCCGCGTGGCGATCACCGCACGCAAGGCCGACGAACTGGTGGAGGCGAAAGCGCATCTGGAAGCGCGGGGCATCGAAGTCCAAACTTTCGTCAATGATCTCGCCAAATTCGAGAGGATTCCCGATCTTGTTAGCGACGTGCTGGCCGTGTACAGCCACATCGATATTCTCGTCAACAACGCCGGCGCCACGTGGGGTGCCCCAGCGGAGGACTATCCTGACGAGGCGTGGCACAAGGTCATGAATCTGAACATCAACGCGCCATTCTTTCTCGCGCGTGAAGTCGGCAAGCGCAGCATGATTCCGCGCCGCACGGGCAAGATCATCAACATCGCTTCGATCGCGGGCCTGAAGGGTGCACCGGCGGGCATGAACACGATTGCCTACAACACTTCGAAGGCCGCGGCGATCAACTTTACGCGGGCGCTGGCCTCGGAATGGGGCCGCCACAATATCAACGTCAATGCGATTTGCCCAGGCTTTTTCCCATCGAAGATGTCGGCGGGTCTGCTCGCCACGATGGCAGAATCCGTCATCGCGCATTCGCCACTGCATCGGCTTGGCGGCGAGGAAGATCTGAAGGGCGCGGTAGTGTTTCTTGCAAGCGAAGCATCGCGCCATATCACGGGCCAGCATCTGGCGGTGGACGGCGGAGCGAGCATCGTGTGACGGCGCGCCAAGGGCCCAAAAAAGCGTGACGGCATGAGACATCCATGAATCGCCTTCATCACGCACATTGGCTCATCCGATTCGCCACGACAGTTCAGCGGCGCTGCGTACGACGCCGGACCGGTGCAAACGTTAGATACAGATGGAGGCCCGAAAGAGGTTGTCCGGTAGAGTCAAACAATCGAATCGGCGGATTGTCGCGTCAGTATTGCCATCAAACGCGCGACCTTCTCGCGCATCTTGCGACGATCCACGATCATATCGATGGCACCCCGCTGCAGCAGGAACTCGGGGCGTTGATAGCCTTCGGGTAACGTCTCGCGCACCGTCTGCTCGATGACCCGCTCGCCGGTGAAAGCAATCAGTGCTTTCGG
>JBEKNG010000029.1:0-15263 GCA_049523075.1 Paraburkholderia sp. | reverse complement strand
CCAACGCGCTGTGCGCCCGGTCGCGGCTGACGGTCGTTACCAATTCCGCGGAAATTGCCCGCACGCTCGCGCCGCGCAACGACAACCGCGTGTTTATCGCGGGCGGCGAATTGCGGGCCGACGACGCCGCGGCGTTCGGCGAAAGCACGCTGGCGTTCATCCGCCAGTTCCACGTGCGCTACGCGATCGTCTCGGTGACGGCGATCGACGCGCAGGGCCGCTTCATGGATGCGCAACCCGACGACGTCTCCTATTCGCTGGCCGCTTTTGCGCAGGCCGAGCGACGCGTCGTGGCGGCGGATCACGCCAAGTTCGGGCACAGCGCGCTGGTGCATGCATTTGGGTGCGACGCGGTGGACCTGTTGATCACTGACGAGGCGCCGTCGCCGGCGCTCGCGCAGGTGTTTGCCGCCGCGGACCTCGAAGTGAGCTTTGGTGCGCCGGCCACGGCTGCGCGGGTAGATGATCCGGCGGGCGTGGCGGCCTGAAAGATCCAGCCATCACGGGCCGGGAGTAGTGCCAGGCACAAGGCAGGACTTGCGCAAACCGCCGCCCAGCCGCGCGCCAACGGCGATTTTCGACACATGCGAAAATAGTCGGCTATCAGCGGCAAACGCTGCAGGGAACACAGTGACTGGTCGTCAGCGGGGAAGCCTCGCCCGCCGAATCCCTCAACCCGCATCGTCGCCGCGCGCCTGAACACGCATGGATGGGTCACCCGGATGTCGTCAGTTTCCTATGATCGAGAAGATATTACGAAGTGGTTAGGGACCAGAACCGTCGCCAAGGCGCGCGATTATGTCGACGCGGTCTCCAATCTGCGCTGGGAAAACAACACGCTAAGCGGCGAAGTGCAGGGCACGCAGCGCCATCCCTATGTGGTGGACGTCCAGTTCCATGACATCGGCGACGACCTGTGGGTAGAGGGCGATTGTTCATGCCCGGTCGGTTTTCAGTGCAAGCATATGGCGGCGCTGCTGATCGCGGGCCTGGAAGACGCCGGGGCGCAATCCGGCGTGCGCCCCGAACTGGTCAGGTGGCTGGAGACATTCCGCGCCCATGCCGGCCATGCCGAGTCCGACGCGCAGGGAAGAATCCCTCCTGGCGCAGCGGCCACCCACGCGCTCGCCTACCGGCTGGGCTGGTCGCGCTATCAGCAGCGTCACGAGATTCAGTTGTTCAAGGCGCGGCTCGGCGCTGACGGCGAGGTCCACGTAATCGACGAGCCCTGGAGCAATGTCGAAGCAGCCCTGATCAAGCCACCCAAATTCGTTTCGGATGACGATCTTGTGATCCTGCGTAGTTTGTGGCTCGGCCATTCCCGCGAGAATCACGGGCAGTTCATTCTGCGCGGCGCCAACGGCGGCGACGTGCTGCATAAATTGATCGCAACTGGCCGGCTGTTTCCAGCGTTGTCAGGGGACGCTGTCTCGCGAGGCGCGCCGCGCCCGCTATCGATGGGGGCGGCGCGGGCGGGCCGGATCGAGTGGGAAACGCAGTCGGATGATCGTCTGAGGCCGGTGTTGCGCACCGAGCCGCCGGCCGCGATGGTGCTGGCGACCGAGCCAGTCTGGTACGTCGACGCAGACGCCGGCGAAGCCGGGATCGTCGAGCTCTCGTTGCCGTTCCAGCAACTGCCGGATTACCTGTCGATGCCGCCCATTTCGCTCGCTGAGGCGCCGCTCGTCGCTGCCGTGCTGCGCGAGGTCGCGCCCGATCTGCCCTTACCGCCGGCGCTTGACACCTCCAAGGTGCGCGTGATCGATGCCGAACCGGTGCCCGTGCTTGCGCTCAACACCTTGCCGATGGCCGCGCTGGGCGTCGGCAAGACAGCCCAGCGCAGTCATCTGCTGGACTTTGCCGCGGTCAGCTTCGACTACGAAGGAGTCAGCATCAAGGCGGAAAGCCACGCCACCCTGGTGCCGCTCCCTGGTGGGAGCGTGATCCATATTCGGCGCCGCTACGACACCGAAAAGCAGCGCCTGCTCGAACTGCGCAAGTCGGGCTTGCAGGTGGTGCCGGCGAGCGGTGTCTATTCCCGGCACGCACTGCCGGAGACACTGCTCGCGTTACCCGACGTCGACGCATGGGCCGAGTTCGTGGACGAAGTGTTGCCCGCGCTCGACAGCAAAGGCTGGCGCGTGACGATGGCGCCGACGTTTCGTCATAACGTGATTGAGATCGATGCGATCGAAGGCACTGCGCGCCAGGCAGGCGATGGCTGGTTCGACCTCGAAATGGGCATTACGCTGGGCGATCGCACGGTTCGCCTGGAACCGTTGCTGGCGGGCCTGTTCCGGCGTGACCGGCGCTGGCTGGGCGGCGCGCTCGAAACGATCGACGACGAAGAAGACATCGACCTGACCACCGACCGCGCCGAGCGTTTGCGCTTGCGCGCCGGCCGCCTCAAACCGGTGGTGCGGGTGCTGGTCGATCTGTTCGACGGTCTGGGGAGCTGGAAGGGCGACGACAACATCAGGATTCCTGAGCTTGATGCGGGACGCCTTGCTGCCCTGAACGATACGGGCCGCTGGGAGTTTCAAGGCGACGACTCGATTCGTCAGTTGGCTCAGCGTCTGCAAAATGGCGCCGGTATGAAGGAGGCGCCCGTGCCGCGCGGGCTGCAGGCCGAGTTGCGCGAGTACCAGCATCAGGGGCTGAGCTGGATGCAGTTCCTGCGCGAGCACAAGCTGGCCGGCATCCTCGCTGACGACATGGGTCTCGGCAAGACAGTCCAGACGCTGGCCCACGTGCTGGCGGAGAAGGAAGCAGGACGCCTCGACCGTCCGGCGCTGATTGTCGTGCCGACTACGCTGGTTCACAACTGGCGTGAAGAGGCCCGCCGCTTTGCACCGGACCTGAAGGTGCTGGACCTGAATGGGCCGCAGCGCAAGGAACGCTTCGAGTTGATCGGCCAGCATGAACTGATTCTCACGACCTATGCATTGCTTTGGCGCGATCACGCGGTGCTGGCCGAGCACGAGTATCACCTGCTGATTCTGGACGAGGCGCAGTATGTGAAGAACGCGACCACCAAATCGGCGACGGCGATTCGCGACCTGCGGGCGCGGCACCGTCTGTGCCTGACCGGCACGCCGCTTGAAAATCATCTCGGCGAATTGTGGGCGCAGTTCGATTTTCTGCTGCCGGGTTTTCTCGGCACGCAGAAGGATTTCACCAAACGCTGGCGCAATCCAATTGAGCGCAACGGCGATGGCGTCCGGCGCGAACTGCTGGCGCGGCGGATTCGCCCGTTCATGCTTCGCCGCCGAAAGGACGAGGTCGCGAAAGAACTGCCGCAGAAAACCACCATCGTGCGTACCGTGGATCTGGAAGGGGCGCAGCGCGATCTCTACGAGATCGTCCGTACAGCGATGCAGGCGAAAGTGCGTGCCGCCGTGAACTCGCAGGGGCTCGCCCGCAGTCACATCATCGTGCTCGACGCGCTGCTCAAACTACGCCAGGTGTGCTGCGATCCGCGTCTCGTGAAGCTGGAGAAGGCGACGCGCGTCAAGGAGTCGGCCAAGCTCGAACTGTTGCTGGCGATGCTGCCGGAACTGATCGAAGAGGGCCGGCGCGTGCTGCTGTTTTCGCAGTTCACCGGCATGCTCGAACTGATCGCGGCCGCGCTCGATAAGGCCGCGATTCCGTACGTCACGCTGACCGGCGACACCACTGATCGCGCCACGCCCGTGCAACGCTTCCAGCGCGGCGAGGTGCCGCTGTTCCTGATCAGTCTGAAAGCGGGCGGTGTGGGCCTGAACCTCACGGCAGCGGATACGGTGATTCACTACGATCCATGGTGGAACCCGGCGGCTGAGAATCAGGCTACGGACCGTGCGCATCGGCTCGGCCAGGATAAGCCTGTGTTCGTCTACAAGCTGATCGCGGCAGGCAGCATCGAGGAGAAGATTGTCCGGTTGCAGGAGAAGAAGGCGGCGCTCGCCGACAGCATCCTGTCCGAGGATTCGGCGGGAACGGTTAAATTCTCCGATAACGATCTCGACGCGTTGTTTGCGCCAATGCCGGAAATTGCGCGGGCGAGTGGGCGATGACAAACTACGTGGCACTCCTGCGTGCCGTGAATGTCGGCGGCACCGGCAAACTCCCGATGGCCGAACTTCGGGCCATGTGCCAGTCGCTTGGCTTTGCCAATGTGCGCACCTATATCGCAAGCGGTAACGTCGTCTTCTCGAGCAAGCTGTCTGAAACGGCAGTAAAGAAGAAGCTGGAGCGTGCTCTTGAGACGTACGCCGGCAAGCCGGTCGGCGTTGTGATCCGGACCGCCGCGGAACTTGCCGCCGTGCTGGACGCCAATCCCTTTAAATCCGCCGCAGCGAATCGAACAGTGGCAATCTTTCTTGACGCACCGCCGCCTGCGGATACCTTGACCGGTATAAGCGGCCAGCAGATAGAAGAAATCGCGCTCGGAGTGCGCGAGATTTATGTGCATTACGGCAACGGTATCGCGAACTCAAAACTGAAGATCGCAGCGGCCAGGACCGGAACCGCACGCAACATGAACACGGTGACAACCCTCGCCGAGTGGGCGGTAGCATAGTTGAGGCGCGCCGCCGCACGCAGATCGAAAGCGGTCTAGCAATCTCTGAACGATTGTGTTGCGCCCAAAGTCGTCGTGGTCGCGACGTGCTGGCGCGAGGACGACCTGCAACGCGAACCGCCCAAACAGAGAATCAATGAGTTGGCGCGTGTTGTTCGCCATCCGGCACAAATACGTAGCCGCGTCCACGCACGGTCTGGATAAATCGCGGGGCGGAGGGGTTGGTTTCAAGAATGCGGCGTAGACGCCACACCTGCACGTCGATGCCGCGGTCGGTGCCGTCATATTGACGGCCGTGAAGCAGTTCGAGCAGGTGTTCGCGGCTCATCGTATGCATCGGGTGATTGACGAAAACCTGTAGCAAAGCGAACTCGCTAGCGGGCATGTTGAGTGGCTTGTTCTGGAAATGGAGCGTGCGCGACTGGAAATCGACCGTAAAGCCGCCGAACGAAAGCGGTTCGCGGTGCTCTGGATCGGTCTGCACCGGCGGCGTACCGCGTCGTCGCAACACTGCATGTGTCCGCGCCAGCAGTTCGCGTGGGTTGAACGGCTTGCCGAGGTAATCGTCGGCACCCAGTTCGAGCCCGACAATGCGGTCCGAACCGTCGTTGCGCGCCGTCAGGATGATCACCGGGATATCGTCCCCCGAGGCGCGCAGATTCCTGAGCGCGGTCAGGCCGTCCACACCCGGCATCATCAGGTCGAGCACGATCAGATCCGGGCGCTCGCGTTCGAGCCGTCGCTCGAGCGAGGCGGCGTCGTGCAGCACCGAGACTTCGATACCCAGACTGACCAGATAGTTGCGCAGCAGATCGCGAAGGTCGACGTCGTCGTCAACGACAAGTATTTGAGTAGCCATGACATGAACACTCGTGGGGTTTGGAACTGAACTTATAACTCAGGCAATCCTGAAAGAGGTTGCGATGTTTTACGACCATGCAGCCAGGTAAGCCTGGGTAATGCTTTAACGGAGGGATTTCGTTTGAACGATAGGACGTGCAAGGCGGTACCCCTATGCGTTGGCAGGCAGAATTTTTACTTGTGGAAGTTCCGGCATCTGCGCACGGATCGCACGGATATTCGGCACGTGGGCCCTATGCCGTGAAAGTGGCGTTCGTTGTCTGGCGCCTTGCCCTCGGCAGTAGCGCTCCCAGACGTGACAGCGACAGTGTACACGTGTGCGCTGCGGAGCGGTGAAGGGACCGCGAGGACGGGGTTGCTGATTATGCTCGTCGTAGGGCGGGTCATTTCATGCTCTATTTCCTGATGATCGCGATGCCGATTAGTCAGTGGAAGAACTTGGCCGGCGCCGTGAAGTGCCGGTAATCAGAGTCTTTTTGCATGATGTTGCAGTCTCACAATCAAAAGGAAGGGAGCCTCATTGTTAAAGTTCAAGTAAGCTTGAAATCAAGCGCAAATACCTGGAAGCATCATGAACGAGGCAATTACAATCGGCGAACTTGCGAAGCGCTCGGGCGTAGCGGCGAGTGCGATCCGCTTCTATGAGGAACAGGGGCTGATCCACAGCACCCGAACAGAAGGCGGTCAACGGCAGTATCGGAGGGAGACGCTCCGCCGGGTTGGGTTCATCCGCGCGGCACAGGCCGTCGGATTGAATCTTTCAGAGATTCGTTCTGCCCTCGAAACGTTACCAGGGCAGCGCACCCCGACAAAGCAGGATTGGGAACGTCTCTCACGCGCGTGGCAGCCTCTGCTTCAGGAGCGCATAGACCGGCTCATCGCCTTGCGCGATCAGCTTGCGCACTGTGTGGGCTGCGGGTGCCTGTCGCTGAAATCCTGTTCGCTCTACAACCCCGAAGACGTCGCCCGACGGCGCGGGAGCGGTGCACGATATCTGCTGGGCGACACGCCGCGCGCCGTGTTGACGGGCGAGATATCCGATAAGCAGAAAAAGTGATGCAGCGGCCATCCTCTGCGTCCGCTTTGACCGGGCGAGCAGCCGTCCGCTGTTTCATTCAAGCGTCCTTTGTGGATGGAAAGCTCCAACGTATAAAAAAAAGCCCGATCTACGGGATTCTCCGTAAATTGGGCATAAAAGTGGCCGCCAAGGGGATCGGCTAGCCGCTGACTCTTATACAGGGGCCCCCTCCGACACTCAACGAGGGAGGTTATTTTTGGTAAGTAAGACGGGCTAGGAAATTTCGGGCAGGAGCATTTCCGTCGGGGTGGCTCCCGGCAATGCGCGGTAAACGATGTGGTATTACGGAACCACCGAGCGAGGAGCATTTCTACCTTCTCTCGCTCACGGCGAGATTCGTCTATTTACGCGTTGTCGCAATGCGTCTGGCCTCGTCACGCTTCATGGATGCTGCGCGCGAGCAAGCTTTCGCGGGTGCGCGCGGCCGCACTGACTCACGATGGGTTACGACAGCTCGATGGCTGTATGATTGTTGCCATCCCGCGCAATGCGATCAGGTGAGCAAGCCAGATTGCGCGAGGCATTGCTGATTTGTGGAGGCAGGAGATATGTCCCAGTCTAGTCCTCTACAGTGGGCCAGGCGGTCCGCTTTTGTGAACTATGCAGTGGCAGGTCTGTCGGTCGTTGCGGCGCTCGTCGCGGCGCTGCTGCTAGAACCTCACATGCACAGTAGTCCGTTCGTGTCGCTGTCTCTATGCGCGATCATGTTTGGTGCCTGGTTCGGTGGCCTGGGTCCGGGTTTGCTCGCGACCGCACTGTCCGTCGCGGCTTTCACTTATTATTTTGTCCTGCAAACCGGTTCGTCCGAGGCTGTGCCAACGGACTTGCCGCGCGTCGTCCTGCTTGCGGTAGCAGCCCTGTTTGTGGTGTGGCTGAACGTTGCGCGAAGAGTCGCTGAAGGCGCATTGCGGCGCAGTGAGGCCTATCTGGCTGATGCTCAACGGCTAAGTCATACCGGCAGTTTTGGCTGGAAGATAGCTAGCGGCGACATTGTCTGGTCGAAGGAGACATATCGGATATTTGGAGTGGACGAAACCGTCAAGCCGACGCTCGACCTCATCCTCCAACGTGTTCACCCGGATGACCGGGAGTTTGTACTGCATGAAATTGATCGTGCGGCACTTGGCGAACCAGACTACGAATACGAACACCGTCTTCTGATGCCGGATGGAGCGATCAAACACCTGACCGTCCGGACCCATCTCGCGAAATACGAATCGGGCGAGGCGGAGCTTGTTGGTGCACTGATGGACGTCACGGCAACCAGGGAAGCGCAAGAAGCGTTGCACACGGCACAGGCGGAACTCGCCCGCGTCACCCGTGTAACAGCCCTTGGGCAGATGAGTGCCTCGATTGCGCATGAAGTGAATCAGCCCCTCGCTTCCATCGCTACTACCGCCGCAGCTGCCTCGCGCTGGCTGAACCGCGAAGTTCCGGAAGTAGACGAGGCGCGCGCCTGTGTGAACCACATTGTCGAAGAAGCCAATCGGGCGGCCGAACTGATCCGAAGCGTTCGCGATCTTGCCAGAAGGGCAGATCCGGAGTTGATCCCACTCGACATCAACGAGCTCATCGGCGAGGCGGTCGCTCTTGTAAAGCCGGAAGCGCTCAGACATTGGGTGACAGTGCAACTGCAGCTTGCGTCGGGATTGCCCTTGGTGCGTGGCGACCGGGTTCAGCTGCAGCAAGTGATCATCAATCTTGCAATTAACGGTGTCCAGGCCATGTCGACAGTCACCGATCGCGCGCGTGTGCTAACCATCCGAACGGAACAACCCGAATCCGACCAAATGCTCGTGGCCGTACAGGACGCAGGCATCGGCACGGAGCCGGAGGGGTTGGACCGCCTTTTCAGCGCGTTTTACACGACGAAGCCAGATGGTATGGGCATGGGACTCTCCATCTGTCGTTCGATCATCGAAGCTCACGGAGGGCGGGTGTGGGCGTCCCGCAATATCGGCTCGGGAATGACATTTCAATTTACAGTTTCCGCGTATCGGTAGCGCGCCGTGTCGAAAGGCGGTTTGTCTCGCGAGAGAGGCCGATCGCAAATCGAAGTCGGCGTCTTCCATTCTCGCCACGCTTATACATGCGTATAAGCGGGTTACGCCAATGCGGCATCGCGATATCCAATCGTAGAGTAGATTCGCCCCTCGGCTCGACCTAATCTTCTTTCATCGCTGAGAACCTTGTCAGAAAGTGGATCCTGTCATGCGCCTGCTTCCCCACCCCTTCCATCAACCCGACATCCGTCATCCCGTTGGCCGGGCCCACTCAGTTCAGCGCCGACGGGTCGAGATCCGTGGACGATCACGCTCACAGCCCACTACCAATTTTCTTCCTCGCCAGAGCCGATGTGGATTCCCCGAGAGCTGTCCGGGCGCCCCCGCCCGGGTGGCGAGCCGCTCCGTTCGCAAAGTAGGGACGGCGGTTAGGTGCAGACCTTTGCCGTGACGGTCGTGGAAGAACTCCCCCGGACCTTGATGATGTATTCAACGCGCGCAAGGTCAAGCATGCAGACCAGGCTGCAAATCTCGCTTCATTGACCGTGCGACGATCCTGCGCGATTTGCGCTCGCTGAAAGTCGTTGTGATTCATCCGCAGGATCAGGATGGCGAAGAGCTGCTCGCTCGACTGCACCGCTGACTCAATTCGAGGCATTGCGGATGCGCGATCGATACATTGAGCGGCTTGAGAAAAAGCAGGCGAAGGTTCGAGTGATCCAGCAGGCCACGCAGCTTGTGATGGAAACGCGCGGCGTATCGGAAGCACACGCGTATCAGTTGCTACGCTCAAAGTCGATGCTCAAGCGCGAGCAGATTGAGGCGGTGGCAAGCGAGATCGTCAAGGCGCACGAAGCGCTGGCTTTTAACCCGCGAGAGTAGTCCGCAGAAGCACTCGCGTGTGCCGGTGCTCAGCGATGATGATCTCGCGGCAGATAGAACTCGATGCCTGGCGATTCGGCCTTGCTTCTATTGCGGCGCGATGTCTCGCTGAACCCGATGAATGTGCTGCTCCACATAGAACGCTGCCGCATCGGCGTTGCCCGTGACGATGGCCTCATAAATCAGCCGGTGTTCGGCAACATAGAGACGAATCCGAGTCGGGTCGTAAATACCATCGTCTTTCAGGCGCTTCCAGAGTGACTGGTCCATCGTTGCAGCGATTTCATCTGCGATCTTTATCAGCAATGCGTCGCCCGTCATAACCGCGAGCTGCCGATGAAAAAGCCGGTCGCTGTTGTTCCACAGCGCGCGTTCTTCCGGATCAGCGACATCGGTCAACGTTTCCATCTGCGACAGATAGTGCTCCGCCAAGCGATCGCACTTCTTATGTGCCGCCGCGCGCCGAGCAATTGCGGGCTCCAGAATGAGCCTTACGTCCAAGGTGGCTGAAGGACTGAAATCAGAAGCGACGCCGGCCTCGCCCATCTCTACGGACGACGTGGAAGCCAGTAACTGAGCGGCAGTGGAGACTACATACGTCCCCGAATTCCGCTTTGTCATGACGAGCCCCTCGTTTTGCAGAGCCCCGATAGCTTCCCGGACCGCCGGCCGCCCCACACCAAAAAGCGCTGCCAGTTCGCGCTCGGACGGCAAACGCGCGTCAGGAAGAAAGCGGCCCGAACGGATTTCCGCACGGATTTTTTCCGAGACCTGCTCGTAGATTTGCAATGGGCGAAAGTTGCTTTCAAAATCAATGCGGGCCGCGGCCATCGTCGTTCCCGGGAATGCTATGTGGTTCCCAAATATACCACTTGACCGACTGCCGACAATCCACGGCCTGGTCATCGGCTGTGATGCGCATACCGGTGAAATGTTACTGCGGCGGTACCATGCTGGCCTCTCGCGGGCGGGAACAGGCTTAAAAGCGACAGCCACGCCATGCCCATAACCAATCCGTGGGTCCGCGGTAGCCCACTGGTTTCCTATCTGACCAATAAGTTGGTTTTATTTTTGAAATTGATTGTGTATGAACCAGATTGCTACTAATCTGGTCCGTCCTTAGCCCACTCGGAGGTTGGTATGCGCCGTCTCGTAACAACAATGGCCGCGTTAATGGCCGCCGGTTTTACCCTGTCTGCAAGTGCTCAAGTCGTCGTCACGATCGGCCATTCGGCGCCGCTTACCGGCCCGCAAGCACCGAACGGCAAGGACAACGAGAACGGCGCGCGTCTTGCCATCGACGAGCTGAACAAGACGGGCATCACCGTTGCGGGACAGAAGGTGACTTTCAAACTGGACTCGGAAGACGATCAAGCCGACCCGAAGGTCGGCGTCCAGGTTGCGCAGAAGCTGGTCGACAGCGGAGTTATCGCCGTGGTTGGGCCGTACAACTCAGGGGTTGCCATTCCGGCGTCGCGCGTCTACAACACTGGCGGCGTTCCCATTTTGCCGGTCGCGTCTAATCCGGCATTGACGAAGCAGGGTTTCAAGAACATTTTCCGTATCGGCGCGAGCGATGAGCAGCTCGGCGGCACGATGGGTCAATTTGCAGCAAAAACGCTGAAGGCCAAAACGGCGGCCGTTATTGACGACCGTACGGCATACGGTCAGGGCGTAGCCGAGGAGTTCATCAAGGTCGCAAAAGCGAACGGCATCCAGATTGTCGACCAGGAATTTACCAATTCGGCGGCGACGGACTTCCTCGGCATTCTCACCAGCATCAAGGCCAAGAACCCTGACGTGATTTTCTTCGGTGGTTACGCGGCGCAGGGCGCGCCGATGGCCAAGCAGATGCGCCAGCGTGGATTGCGAGCGAAGCTGCTTGGAGGTGACGGCATCTGCTCGGCTGACATGGGTAAGGTTGCTGGCGATGCGGCGTCTATCGTCTACTGTGCTCAGGGCGGTGTCGCCCTTGAGAAGTCAGCTGCGGGTCGCGAATTCCTGCAGAAGTACAAGGCGGCTTACAACACCGATACACAGGTCTACGCCGTCAGCTATTACGACGGTGTAAAGCTGCTTGCCGATGCGTTGGTGAAGGCCGGGACGACGACCGACAAGGCGAAGCTGACCGCTCAACTAGCGAAGGAAAACTATAAGGGTGTCGCCGGTACATACTCGTTTGACGAGTATGGTGACCTCAAGGGTGCGCCGACCACCGTCTACACGATCAAGAATGGTTTGCCGGTTCCGTACGGCGAATAAAAGCACCAGCTCCACCGACTTAACCGAAGCAAACATGAAAATTTCACGCACTATCTCGACTGTTGAAGTCCACACCGGCGGTGAAGCATTCCGCATCGTGACCAGTGGTCTGCCGCGTCTTCCTGGCGATACCATCGTCAAGCGACGCGCATGGCTGAAGGAGAATGCCGACGATATCCGCAAGGCCCTGATGTTCGAACCGCGTGGCCATGCGGATATGTACGGTGGTTACCTGACGGAACCGGTTAGCCCGAACGCAGATTTCGGCATCATCTTCCTGCATAACGAAGGGTACAGCGACCACTGCGGGCACGGTGTCATTGCGTTGTCGACGGCAGCGGTCGAGCTGGGATGGGTTCAACGTCAGATACCCGAAACGCGCGTCGGTATCGACGCGCCGTGCGGGTTTATTGAGGCATTCGTGCAGTGGGACGGTGAACACGCCGGAAATGTCAGGTTCGTCAACGTGCCGTCCTTTATATGGGAAAAGGACGTCACAGTCGAGACACCGTCGTTCGGTTCGGTGACCGGCGATATTGCATTCGGCGGTGCGTTCTATTTCTACACCGACGGCCAGCCGCATGGTCTCGAAGTTCGGGAGTCGTCAGTGGAAGAACTGATCCGGTTCGGTGCTGAGGTAAAGGCAGCGGCAAATAAGGCGTTCCCTGTTGAACATCCCTATATCCCGGAAATCAACCATATATACGGAACCATTATTGCCAACGCGCCCCGGCACGCCGGATCGACGCAAGCCAATTGTTGCGTCTTTGCCGACCGCGAGGTAGACCGGTCTCCGACTGGCTCTGGAACAGGTGGCCGCGTGGCGCAGCTCTATCTGCGTGGAAAGCTGGGGAAGGACGAGACGCTGGTGAACGAATCCATCATTGGCACCGTGTTCAAGGGGCGCGTTCTGAGTGAAACGACCGTAGGTGACTTCAAGGCTGTCATCCCGGAGATCGAAGGCAACGCCTTTGTCTGCGGCTTTGCCAACTGGATCGTAGATGAACGCGATCCGCTGACTTACGGATTTCTGGTCCGATAGACCGATTGCAGTAGAGGTACCAGGTTGGCGCGTCACGCTGAGCGATCAGCGTGATGCACTTTTTTTGTTGCGTCCAATGCGTTGTCGTTGCCATTTTCCCCGAGGCGGCTCAGGTAGAGCATCTTTAATCCGCCCGAAGCGGCGCACCTGACCGCGGTTATACGCGCGTATAACCGGCCAACGCTATCGAGGTATCGGCATATCCGACCGTAGAGTAGATTCGCCCTCCGGCAAAACCTATTCTTCTCTCATCGAGGAAGCGCTCGCCGTCTGAGTGTAGACCCAATGCGACTTCGGACATGCTGTCAGAGAATGGCTCTCACTTGCTTCGAGATAACAAGCATGTAAGCCGAGGGACAGGATCGAGTCAGCGGCGGTTGACCAGAATGGATCACCCCGTCCGGATCAGCAACGAAGGGCGCCAAGACCCCGTCGATGGCGAATGCCCGGAGATTCCATGTTCATCTATTCCATCCGTTATCGCGCTGGCTGCGGCCGTTGGTCACTTGCGTTCGCACAGGCCAGTTCACAGTCCGCCGCCGAAGCAATTGCAACCTGCCGCTATGGCGCTTTCCACTCCGTCAGCCTTGCCGGCCTGGTCCGAGTATAGAAAACGTAGCTGCCGTGGAGGCAGCGTCTTTATCGCGTGCCTACGGAACAAATCCACTCAGCCCGCCCCGCGACTGGCAGCCCATTTTCTGCAAAGCTAATTTTTAATGATGGGCATTCTGGCCGGGGATCGTCTCGTGTACGCTGCCGCTTAGGCCGTTGCATCGCCGAAATGGCCGGTACAGGCGCGAGGCAGCTCGGCGCACACTCCGCCACGACAGGCGGATGGACAGCGTTTCGATTGCGGCACTGGCCATGCGTCACGCCGATTGCAATCGTTTGCTCATACCGTTTCTATCTTCTCCTGGCTACCATTCGACCGCGAGATTTTAAGGCGGACGGTCGCCCCAAAGCTGGAAGACATCATAGGAATACTGAGCATGCCCTTTGCTCTTACAGTTCTGATCGGAGCGCAGCTTGCGGGGGAAGTACTTCGCCGGCTGATGCACCTGCCGCTGCCAGGTCCGGTCATCGGAATGTTCATTCTCGCGGTCGTACTCGTAACCCGCGCACAAAGTTGGCTGACTCCCACGGAAAGCGGTCCGTCTGCCCTGGATAAGACCGCCACCACGCTGATCTCGAATATGGGATTGCTGTTCGTGCCGGCAGGCGTCGGCATCATTGCCGAACTCAGCGTACTGCGACGGGAATGGCTGCCAATCGTGACAGGACTGCTGGTATCAACCGTACTCGGCCTCGTCGTAACAGGTGTCGTCATGCACAAAATCACGCGTCGGGCCGAACTCAACTCGGTGCTGTCCACCGGTGATTCCAACAACGAGGATGTCCGGTAATGTTTCGTACCCTGTGGGCCCCGTTGGCCCTCACGCCGTTGCTCTGGCTGACCTTGACGCTGGCAGCCTTTGCGTTCGGGCAGGCCGTTCAGCGTCTGTGCCGTCGTTCACCACTGGCTAATCCCGTGTTGATTGCGATCCTGGTCATGGTCGCCATACTGAAATGTACGAATACGTCCTATGCGGAGTACTTCGCTGGCGCGCAGTTCATCAATTTCCTGCTCGGTCCTGCAACGGTGGCACTCGCGGTACCGCTGGCACTCAACCTCAACCACATTCGCCGTAGCCTCCGCGGCCTCGGGTTGGCCTTGCTGGCTGGCTCGCTCACTTCCGCGATCAGCGGCGTTGCAGTCGTGTGGGCGATGGGGGGAGGGCGAGAGGTCGCATTGTCGATGGCCCCGAAAGCGGTCACAACCCCGATTGCGATGTCACTCGCCCAGGAAGTAGGTGGTGTGCCCGCACTCACAGCGGCGCTGGCAATCGCCGGAGGCATTATTGCTGCGGTGGTCGGTCGAACGGTCTTGCAATGGTTTCGTGTGGATGACTGGCGCTCGCACGGCCTCGCTGCCGGGGTGGCGGGCAGCGGTGTCGCGGCAGCCCAGATCGCGCCGCTCAGTGGTGTGGCCGCCGCCTTCGCAGCAATTGGGATTGGGCTAAACGGACTTGTTACCGCGTTCATTGTCCCGCTAGTCGCTTTGCTGTTGCCAATGAAGTGAAGGGGCATTTCCTTGTAAAGTGGGCCGACCAAACATGCCTGATATGTTCGCCGGCTCGAAATATGTCGGGATGACGGTGCACGTGTGCCTCCCGCGCCATGCCTTTGGATTTCCTGCACGTACTGCCGCTGCAAGCAAAAATAACTCGGCCAGTATTGGGCAGCGACAGCCAGCAAGACCTGTCATTTGCGAACCGATGGCGCCTGTTCAGACACTGTGCGCCTGAGAGTGACCAAGGGCGTTCGGATCATATGTGTCTGCGGGAGGAATCCGTTCCTGACATGTCACTACTGCTTCGGCAAGCCTCTTGCGGAGCTGGTCAACGTCCCTGATGCCCGGCAAACGCCTCACGGGATGAGCTTCATCGTTGGTCGTCAGGATGATCGAGCCGACGCCGAATAGACGCTGCCACCAGGGGTGGATCGACGTGACGCACTGAATCCGGGAAATCTCGA
>JBEKNG010000028.1:0-15309 GCA_049523075.1 Paraburkholderia sp. | reverse complement strand
CAGCGGTTGATCGTGTCGATGATGTGGCGGCTGTACGCGCGCAACATGCAGCCCTGGTCGGTCATCTTGATGCGTGTGATGCGTTCGCGCAGACGGTTCATCGCGCGCGAGGCCTTGCGGCGCCACAGGCTGTCCTGGCGCTGCAGGCGGATCGTGCCTACGTAGTCGTAGCCTTCGCGCATCTTGTCGACCAGCTTGCCGATTTCTTCGGGTGGGTTCTGCAGGTCGGCGTCGAGCGTGATGACGATTGCGCCGCGCGACTGCTCAAAGCCCGCGAGGATCGCCATATGCTGGCCGTAGTTGCCGTTGAGCAGGATTACGCGCGACGTATCCGGCCGTTTGCGGAACTGCTCGGCCAGCAACGCGGGGGACTTGTCGCGGCTGCCGTCGTTGATGAAGATCACTTCATAGGCGGTGTCGAGCGCATCAAGCGCCGGATACAGGCGCGCGAACAGCGCGGCCAGTCCGGCCTCCTCGTTGTACACCGGGATGATGACCGAAACTTCCGGCGTATCAGACATCGGGGAGCGATGTTCCGTTTGACTCATTTCCGCTTATTTTCCGTATTGTTCGCAAATTTCATTGACCGCCTGGCACACGCGCGCCACGTCACCTTCGTTCATCAGCGTGAAAAGCGGCAGCGTGACCGTGGTGGCGCCGAAACGCTCCGCGTGCGGGAACATGCCTTCCTTGAAGCCGCGTGCGCGGTACAGCGTGAACAGGTGGATGGCCGGGTAATGCACGCCCGAGCCGATGCCGCGATCCTTCAACTCGCCCATGAAGCCGGCGCGGTCGATGGACAGCTTCTCGAGCGGCAGGGTGATCTGGAACATGTGCCAGTTGCTGTTTTCAAAGTCAGCAAGCGGCAGGCCCATGCCCAGCTTGACTGCAGCGCCGCCTTCAAAGCCCGCAAAGTAGGCCCGCACGAGCTTCTTGCGCTGGGCGAGGAAACGCTCCAGATGCGGCAACTGGCCGAGGCCGACTCGCGCAGCCACGTCTGTCAGATTGTATTTGCCGCCGAGTACGTCACAGTCCATGCCGTCGAAGCCCGTGCGGGTAATGCCCTGCAGCCGGTACTTCTGGGCGAGGATGGCTTCTTCCTCGTTGTTCAGCACCAGCGCGCCGCCTTCGATCGAAGTCAGGTTCTTGTTGGCGTGGAAGCTGAACGAGACGATGTCGCCGAGCTTGCCGATGCGCTCGCCTTTCCAGGTGGAGCCGAATGCCTGCGCGGCGTCTTCGATCACGCGCAGCTGGTGGGCGCGGGCGATCGCGTAGAGGCGGTCCATGTCGACCGGCAGGCCCGACAGAAACACCGGAATGATCGCCTTGGTGCGCGGCGTGATGGCCTTCTCGAGCAGTTCCAGATCGATGTTGCGGGTCTTCGGATCGATGTCGACGAACACCGGCGTCGCACCCGTTTCGTAGATCACATTGCTGGTGGAGACCCACGAGGCGGGCGTGGTGATGACTTCGTCGCCCACGCCGACCCCGGCGATGCGCAGGCCGATTTCCAGCGTGGCGGTGCCGGAGTTGAAGGTGCGCACCGGGCGGCCGCCGCAGAATTCCGACAGCGCGGCTTCGAACTGCTGGTTCTGCGGGCCGGTGGTGATCCAGCCGGAGCGGAGCACCTCGGCCACTCCCTGGATGGTCTCTTCATCGATTTCCGGGCGGACAAACGGCAAAAACGGGACTGATGACTGGCTCATGAATGCTTCGCTCGAAAGAAATAGGGGCGGCAACCAACAAAGACGGCGACCTGCAAGGATACTTCGGCAACCCGGGGCGCGGCGAGCGAGTAGAGGGCGCCCCTGGCGGCGTGCTGACCGCCCCGTGCCACCCAGTACCTTCCGGCTTGCCGTGCCGGCACTCCACGTCAAAACCTGCTTCCGGCAACCGGCGCTAGCCGGCCCAGGCTCGTCAAAACCCGTGTGGCGCCTAGCTGCGCGCCAGTATGACGACGCCAATCAGGATGATGCCGATCCCGACCAGCCGCTGGACCGACAGCACCTCGCCGAACAGATACCAGGCAGCGATCGCGTTGACGACATAGCCGAGCGACAGCATCGGATAGGCGATCGACACATCGACACGCGACAGCCCGACCACCCACACCGCGACACTGATCACATAGCAACCCAGCCCGCCGATGATCGGCAATTGCGTCGCCAGCTTGAAGCCGATGGGCAGGATGTTCGCACGGCTGAATTCGAAGTGTCCAACGGCATTCGTGCCGGCCTTCAGCAAGAGCTGCGCGCAGGCGTTCAGCGCGACGCCGGCGAGGATACAAAAGAGCGAAATCGGGTTCATCGAGGGCTCAGGTCCTGATATGGGGTCATTGCTGCGGTTTTTCTACGATTACGCGCCGCGAATCGCGGGCGACGACCCGCATCGGTACATGCTGGGCCAGCAGTTCTTCATAGCGACCCGGTGGGAGCAGCGCTAGCGCATAACGGTCTGCGTCCCAGCGCTTGATCCACTCGTCCACCGTCGGCACCCATTTCTGCGGTTCGACGGACACGCCGAACGCCAGTTCATCCGGGTGCTGGACCATGATCATGGTGTGATCGACATAGAACGGCAGCGTGTGGTCGAGCACGCCGACCGAGTAGAACGGCGTGTCGGGCGGCAGTTTGGCGATGGCGGCCTTGATGGCGGGCGCGAGCGGCGCGCCGGAGCTCAGGCGGCCGAACACGTCGTGGCCAGTGCCGGCGATGGTGCCGAGCAGCAGCCAGGCAGCGCCAAACATGGCGGTGGCGCCGACGATGCCGCTGCGGCTGCGGCGGTTCAGCCACATCGCGGCGAGCGTGATGGCAAACGCGACCCCGAGGGCAGCCAGCACCCACACGCGATAGGCGACGTACAACTCGGTCGGATTGCGGTCATCGCCGAGGTGGCTCATGAACAGCGCGCCGACCGCCGCCGCTACGAGAAACACGGCGTATCCAGCCAGATGGCGGCGCAGCATGGCCGGCGTGACGAGCGGCAGGTACAGGCCGATCAGCAGCGCCAATGCCGGTGCAATGGGCAGCGTGTACGACAGCAGTTTCGAATGCGACGCGCTGAAAAACAGGAAAATGAACACCGTCCACACCAGCATCATCGTGACTGGCGAGAAGCCGTTCGGCTGACGCGGCAGGCGCAGCGCATGGCGGATGCTCTGCACGCTTACCGACAGCCACGGCAGGAAGCCCACCAGAATCACCGGCACGAAGTAGTAGACCGCGCCGGGGCGGTTCTGCTCAGGCGTGAGATAGCGCTTGAACTGCTGGACGATGAAGAAGAAGTTCAGGAATTCCGGATTGCGCTGCTGAACCAATACGAACCACGGCGTGGCGATCACGAAGAACAGGATCACGCCGCCGATCAGGTGCAGGCGCTTCCAGACGGCCCAGTCGCGCGCGATCAGGGTGTACAGCACCAGTACCGCGCCAGGGAGGATCAGGCCGATCAGGCCCTTTGACAGCACCGCGAGCGCCATCGACGCCCAGCATAACCACATCCACAGCCGCACCTGGCCGGTCGGCAGGTTGGGGCGCTGCGCCAGCAGCAGGGTACATAGGGTGAGCTCCATCCAGAACGACAGACCCATGTCCAGCGTGTTGAAGTGGCCCATCAGGTTCCAGTACGGCGAGGTCGCCAGCACAATCGCAGCGAACACGCCGGTGGCGACGTTGAACACGCGCGCGCCGGTGAAGCCGATCAGCAGGACGCCCGCGAAGCCGGTCAGGGCCGTGTAGAGCCGGGCCTGCCATTCGCCGATGCCGAACCATGCGAAAGTCAGCGCGTTCGCCCAGGTTTGCAGCGGCGGCTTCTCGAAATACTTGTAGCCGTTGTAGCGCGGCGTGATCCAGTCGCCGGTCACGAACATCTCGCGCGCCATCTCGGCGTAGCGGCCTTCGTCGCTCGGCAGCAGGTGGCGCCAGCCCAGCGGCACGAACCAGACGACGGCGAGGACAAGCACCAGGAGCAGGATGGTGCTGCGGTTGAGCGGTAGCCGGGAAGGCATATCGTTCATGGGTTGTAGCCTGTTTTTTGCGACGCCGCACAGGCGGCGTTTCGGTGTTGTTAGGAGCGCACGGCCGGTTGCGGACGGCCGCTTGCGGACGGCGAGTCGCGCGCGGCGCGGATGCGCAAAGTCGGCCGCCGGCGGCCGACGCGCAGTTTACGCTATCGGCACGACGCGGCAACGGGCGAGCAGCGCCGATTACCCTTCGATCAGCAAAGCGGCCGCAACCTTGCGGCCCTCGGCCATCAGAATGTTGTAGGTGCGGCAGGCAGCCTTGAAGTCCATCGTCTCGACGCCGATCCGATGAGCCGCGAGCGCCGCTGTGAGCCGCGGATGCGGAAAACGCAACCGTTCGCCACTGCCGAAAATGACCACTTCGGGCGCCGGTTCGACCAGCATGGCGAAATGCTCTGGGGTCAGCGCTTCGAACGAAGCCACTGGCCAATGGAGGACGGGCGCTTCCGGCATCACAAGGATGCTGCCCACATGGCGCTGGAGATTGATTTCGACATAGCCGGCGCCGTAGCCGGTTACGGTGTTAAGAGCGCCGCTCGAATCCTGGTGTAATTTCAAATTCGTTTTCCGAAGTCGTTCTTGCCGGACGATCCGGCAGAAAGGCGTCGCGCAATGGCTACGAAAGGGCCGAAAGCGCTTCCGCCTGCACTTGGTGCATTGCGGAAGTCGGCCAAAATCCGCTAAATTATAACTTTTTAGCCGCCCGGCGGCGCCCCTTGCTTCGCGTGCCGCCATAAGCCGCACCCGAAGCCGATGCCGGACCCCGGCCAATGCGCCGGATCCGGCACGGCCAAATAGCTTATCAGGCGCTCCCTTAAGATTTCCTGAAGGTTCCTTGAACGGTCCCTTGAAGTAACCGCGAGCATCCCGGCGCGATCCGCCGCCAGCGCGAATCATACAAGTCCGCGGGAGTGCGCCCCGAAATGACCACTTCGGGCCGCTCCGCTCTCAGCTGCCCACGCCCCGTATGCTGCGGGCCGGCCCATTATTTACCCAGGATGAAGTGCCCGCCGTGAAACCGATTCTCAAATCCAACAAGCTGTTAAATGTCTGCTACGACATCCGCGGGCCCGTGCTCGAACATGCAAAGCGGCTCGAAGAAGAGGGCCACCGCATCATCAAGCTGAACATCGGCAACCTCGCGCCGTTTGGCTTTGACGCCCCCGACGAGATCATCCAGGACATGATCCTGAATCTGCCGGGCTCGTCAGGCTATTCCGACTCGAAGGGGGTGTTCGCCGCGCGCAAGGCGATCATGCATTACACGCAGCAAAAGGGTGTGCACGGCGTCGAACTGGACGACATCTACATCGGCAACGGCGCGTCGGAACTGATCGTGATGGCGATGCAGGGGCTGCTCAACGACGGCGACGAGGTGCTGCTGCCGGCGCCCGATTATCCGCTGTGGACGGCCGGGGTGAGCCTGTCGGGCGGCACGCCGGTGCACTACATCTGCGACGAAGCGAACGGCTGGATGCCCGACCTGGACGATATTCGCGCCAAAATCACGCCCAACACCCGGGCGCTCGTCGTCATCAACCCGAACAACCCCACCGGCGCGCTGTATTCGGACGAACTGCTGCTCGGCCTGATCGAAATTGCGCGCCAGCACGGCCTCGTGATCTTCGCCGACGAGGTCTACGACAAGATCGTCTACGACGGCAAGCAGCACACGTCGATGGCGGCGCTCTCCGAAGACGTGCTGACGGTGACCTTCAACAGCCTGTCGAAGAGCTACCGTTCGTGTGGCTACCGCGCCGGCTGGATGTTCATTTCGGGTCTGACCGGCGACAACCGGCGCCGCGCGAAAGATTATTTCGAGGGGCTCGGCATTCTTGCCTCGATGCGCCTGTGCCCGAATGTGCCCGGCCAGTATGCGATCCAGACCGCGCTCGGCGGCTACCAGAGCATCAACGACCTGATCATGCCGAGTGGCCGCCTGTACAAACAGCGCCAACTCGCGTATGACATGCTGACGGCGATTCCGGGCGTGACCTGCGTGAAGCCGGAAGCGGCGCTGTACATGTTCCCGCGCCTCGATCCGAAAATGTACCCGATCGAAGACGACCAGCAGTTCATCCTGGAGCTGCTGCTGGCCGAACGGGTGCTGCTGGTGCAGGGCACCGGCTTCAACTGGAAGACGCCGGACCACTTCCGGGTCGTGTTCCTGCCGAATGTCGACGACCTGGCCGATTCGATTAACCGGATCGCCCGCTTCCTCGACGGCTACCGAAAACGTCATTCGGTCTGACGCGGCGGGCGCATGGCGATGGCCCGCGCGACAGACCCCGACACCCGTTTCCCTTAATTCTTACTCGAAAACACACGCTGCATGGAACCGATCAAAGTTGGACTGCTGGGCTTCGGCACGGTGGGCAGCGGCACCTTCACGGTACTGCGCCGCAACCAGGAAGAAATCAAACGGCGCGCTGGGCGCGGCATCGAGATTGCGCGCATTGCCGTGCGCAATCCGGCCAAGGCCACCGCGGCGCTTGGCAGCGCGGCCGGTACGGTGGAGCTCACCGATAGCTTCGACGCCGTGGTCGACGATCCGTCGATCGACATCGTCGCGGAAATGATCGGCGGCACCGGCATTGCGCGCGAGCTGGTGCTGCGCGCCATCGCCAACCGCAAGCACGTGGTGACGGCCAACAAGGCGTTGCTGGCCGTGCACGGCACTGAGATCTTCGAAGCGGCGCGCGCCAACGGCGTGATGGTGGCGTTCGAAGCGGCGGTGGCGGGCGGCATCCCGATCATCAAGGCGCTGCGCGAAGGTCTGACGGCGAACCGGATCCAGTACATCGCCGGCATCATCAACGGCACGACGAACTACATCCTGTCGGAGATGCGCGACCGCGGCCTTGACTTCGCGACCGCGCTGAAGGCCGCCCAGGAACTGGGCTACGCCGAAGCCGATCCAACCTTCGACATCGAAGGCGTGGACGCCGCGCACAAGGCGACCATCATGAGCGCGATCGCGTTCGGCGTGCCGGTGCAGTTCGACAAGGCTTACGTCGAAGGCATCAGCAAGCTCGCTGCGATCGACATCAAATATGCCGAAGAACTCGGCTACCGGATCAAGCTGTTGGGCATCGCGCGCCGCACGGATAAGGGCATCGAACTGCGCGTCCATCCGACGCTGATTCCGGAAAAGCGCCTGCTGGCGAACGTCGAAGGTGCGATGAACGCGGTGGTGGTGCATGGCGATGCGGTCGGTACCACGCTGTACTACGGCAAGGGCGCGGGCGCGGAGCCGACGGCATCGGCCGTGGTGGCGGATCTGGTCGACGTGACCCGGCTGCATACCGCCGATCCGGAGCATCGTGTGCCGCATCTGGCGTTCCAGCCGGACAGCCTGTCGAACACGCCGATCCTGCCGATTGAGGAAGTGACGAGCGGCTACTACCTGCGCCTGCGGGTGGCGGACGTGACCGGCGTGCTCGCCGATATCACCCGGATCCTCGCTGACACAGGCATTTCGATCGACGCGTTGCTGCAGAAGGAATCGGAGCAGGTCGATGCGAACGGCAAGGGTGAAACCGACATTATTTTGATCACCCACGAAACGGTGGAAAAGCACGTGAATGCCGCGATCAGGAACATCGAAGCCCTGAAGACCGTGGTTTCGCGTGTGACCAAGCTGCGCATGGAAGCGCTGAACTAGGCCAGAGACTGATATGAACTACCTTTCCACGCGCGGCGCCGGAGCCGGCGAGCGCCATACGTTTTCCGACATCCTGCTGGGCGGTCTCGCGAAAGACGGTGGCCTGTATTTGCCTGCAGAGTATCCGCGGGTCTCGGCTGACGAACTCGCACGCTGGCGCACGCTGTCGTACGCGGATCTCGCCTTCGAGATCCTGTCGAAATTCAGCGACGACATCCCGGCCGAAGATCTGCGCACGCTCACGCGTCGCACGTACACGGCCGCGACGTATTGCAACGTGCGCGACGACGAAAGCGCCGAACAGATCACGCCGCTGAAAACGCTCGGTATCGAGGACGGCGCGCCGCTGTCGCTGCTCGAGCTCTCGAACGGCCCGACGCTCGCGTTCAAGGACATGGCGATGCAGTTGATCGGCAACCTGTTCGAGTACGCGCTGGCGCGGCACGGCGAGACGCTGAACATCCTCGGCGCCACCTCGGGCGACACCGGCAGCGCGGCAGAGTACGCCATGCGCGGCAAGAAGGGCATTCGCGTGTTCATGCTGTCGCCACACAAGAAGATGAGCGCGTTCCAGACGGCGCAGATGTACAGCCTGCAGGATCCGAACATTTTCAACCTCGCGGTTGAAGGCAATTTCGACGACTGTCAGGACATCGTCAAGGCCGTCTCGAACGATCATGCGTTCAAGGCGAAGTACAAGATCGGTACGGTCAATTCGATCAACTGGGCGCGTGTGGTGGCTCAGGTCGTGTACTACTTCAAGGGCTACTTCGCGGCCACGAAGTCGAACGAGGAGCGGGTCTCGTTCACCGTGCCGTCGGGCAACTTCGGTAACGTCTGTGCGGGCCATATCGCGCGGATGATGGGGCTGCCGATCGAGAAGCTGGTGGTGGCGACCAACGAGAACGACGTGCTCGACGAGTTCTTCCGCACTGGCATCTACCGCGTGCGCAAGGCGGCTGAGACGTATCACACCAGCAGCCCGAGCATGGACATTTCGAAGGCGTCGAATTTCGAGCGTTTCGTGTTCGATCTGCTGGGGCGCGATCCGGCGCGCGTGTTGCAACTGTTCCGTGACGTCGAGGAGAAGGGTGGTTTCGACCTCACGGCAAGCGGCGATTTCGCGCGGGTCAAGCAATTCGGCTTCGTGTCGGGGCGCAGTAGCCATGCCGACCGCGTCGAGGCGATCCGAGACGTGTTCGAACGCTACGACACGATGATTGACACCCATACGGCTGATGGGCTGAAGGTCGCGCGCGAGCATCTGCAACCTGGTATCCCGATGATCGTGCTGGAAACGGCCCAGCCGATCAAATTTGGCGAGACGATCCGCGAAGCGCTACTGCGCGAGCCGGAGCGGCCGGCAGCCTTTTCCGGGATCGAGTCGCTGCCGCAGCGCTTCGAGGTGCTGCCGGCGGATGTGCAGCGGGTGAAGGACTTCGTCGTCGCGCATACGGGCGACTGAGAGGCGAGTTGGGGCTATTGACGGGCCAGGGCGATCAAGGCGCAACTGGACGCCCGGTTCGCCCGCGTGAGCGGTGCGGTGTAGGGCCGCACGGCTGCCGGGCTCCGACGCGCTTGATTTTGACGGCCATGGTGCAGGCCCTGGTGGCAGGGACGGGCACCAGGGCCGTTTTGCTTGTGGCACTCTCGCGTGCCCGCACCACCCGCGCAAAACTGTCCCTATGGCCACATGGCCCCGGCGATTGCCACAGACCGCTACAATATTCCTTTCAGTCCTGCACGCCCTCCGACCGATGTCCACGCCTCCATCTCCCGCGCCTCGCGCCCCGATGCTTTCGACTGCCGACGCCCTCGCAATCTTGCTTGGCGCCTCCAGCACCGTCGCCGGCGTGGAAACGCTTCCCACGCTCGATGCACTGAACCGTGTGCTGGCCGTCGACGTCGTTTCGCCGCTCGACGTGCCGCCGATGAACACCAGCGCGATGGACGGCTACGCGGTGCGGATCGCCGATCTCACCGAGGGCGAGCGCCGCCTGCCGGTCTCGCAGCGCATACCGGCGGGGCATGCGCCGCAGCCGCTCGCGGCCGGCACGGCGGCACGCATTTTCACCGGCGCGACGGTGCCGCCCGGTGCCGATGCGATCGTCATTCAGGAGCAGACTGAAGCCGCCGGCGACGCGGTCAAGATTCTGCACACGCCGAACGCAGGCGAGTGGATCACAGCGCAGGGCGCAGATATCCGCAGTGGCGCGGTGATCTTGCCGGCCGGCACGCGTCTGACCCCGCAGGCGCTGGGGCTGGCTGCATCGGTGGGCTGTGCCGAGCTGACGGTGGTACGGCGCGTCAAGGTAGCGGTGTTCTTTACCGGCGACGAATTGACCATGCCAGGTGAGCCGCTCAAGCCCGGCGCTATTTACAACTCGAATCGCTTTACGCTGCGCGGGCTGCTCGAAAAGCTCGGCTGCGACGTGACCGACTACGGCATCGTTCCGGACCGGCTCGATGCGACCCGTGCGACCCTGCGTGAGGCGGCGCGCGCGCATGACCTCATCCTCACCTGCGGCGGGGTCTCGGTGGGCGAGGAAGACCACGTGAAGCCGGCGGTCGAGGCGGAAGGGCGTCTGTCGATGTGGCAGATCGCCATGAAGCCGGGCAAGCCGTTGGCGTTCGGCGCGGTGCGGCGCGGTGCGGTGCAGGCGGGCGACACCTCGAACGCCTCCGTCCCCGAAGCCCCAGCCGAAGCCTTCTTCATCGGCCTGCCGGGTAACCCGGTCTCGAGCTTCGTCACCTTCTTGCTGTTCGTGCGTCCGTTCGTGCTGCGCCTGTCGGGCGTGCGGACCGTGACGCCGCGTGCGCTGTCGTTGCGGGCCGATTTCACCCAGTCCAAAGGCGACCGGCGCAACGAATTCCTGCGCGCCCGGGTCAATCCGGCGGGCGGCCTCGATCTGTTCCCGAACCAGAGTTCGGCGGTGCTGACTTCGACGGTGTGGGGCGACGGCCTGATCGACAACCCGCCCAATCATGTGATCAGCGCCGGCGAGACGGTGCGCTTCATTCCCTTTTCCGAATTGTTGAACTGACCGCCGGCGACGTCCGGCGACGACCCAGATGAAGATCCAGCTGAAATTTTTTGCAAGCGTGCGTGAAGCACTCGGTACCGCCGATGAAACGGTGGACGTGCCCGACAGCGTGACCACGGTAGGCGACGTGCGGGTGTGGTTGCGGGTGCGCGGCGGCCCCTGGGCGGAGACGCTCGCCGAGGGGCGCGCGCTGCGCATGGCCTGCAACCACGTGATGACCGACGCGGGCGCCCGCATTACCGAAGGCTGCGAGGTCGCGTTCTTTCCGCCCGTGACGGGCGGTTGAGGTAGATGGAATGACGGTTCGCATCCAGACAGAAGACTTCGACCTCACCACCGAGGTGGCCGCCTTGCGCGCGCAGAATCCCAAGGTGGGTGCGGTGGCCTGCTTTGTCGGTACCGTGCGCGATCTGAATGACGGCAGCGCGGTCGAAACCATGGAGCTCGAGCACTATCCGGGCATGACGGAAAAGTCGCTCGCGGCGATCGTCGAAGCTGCGCGTGGGCGCTGGCCGGGCATCGAGGTCCTGATCATCCACCGCGTGGGCAAGCTGTATCCGCTCGACCAGATCGTGCTGGTGGCGACCACCTCGGCGCATCGTGGCGATGCGTTTGCGTCGTGCGAGTTCGTGATGGACTACCTGAAAACCGAGGCGCCGTTCTGGAAAAAGGAAAAGACCGACCAGGGCGAACGTTGGGTCGATGCACGCGTGACCGATGACGCCGCGCGCGCACGCTGGGGTATCGGCTCGATTGCTACGAAGTCCGAATGAAGCGCGGCACTTCCCCTGCTCAAATCAAATCCTTCAGTGCTCGTCCGGGCGCCCAATGATCTTCGCCGGAAACGGTTCACCGCGCGGTTTGGCCGTTGCTGCGTGTGCCGACGGATCGCGTTCCCCGCGCTCGCGCCTCGGGGGTGCGAGACGTTCCAGCAAATCCTGCTGCTCGGCGGGAATCGTGTAATCCCACCCAAAACGGCTTAATTGCAGACTTTGTGCGATGCGTAACGCCGGTTCCATGAAACGGATCGCGGCCGCCGGTTCGTAGCGCGACTCCACGGTGTCGAGAAAGAGGTAGAGCCAGTGACTGAAATGTCGGGGTTCGAGGCCCGGTAGCGGCTGGTGCGCCTGCTGGACATTGCCGCGATACTGCTTCGCGCCGAGCACCAGACTCGCCCAGAACGTGCACATCTTCGGCAGGTGCTCGTCCCAGCGTCCTGCAAGCGTCTGCTCGAAGACCGGACCGAGGATGGAATCGGCCCGCACGCGGTCGTAGAACGCGTAGACGACCTCGCGAATGTTGGCTTCGTTCGGTTCCGTGTGGCGCGGTGCAGGAGCCACGGGGGTAAAAGTTGGATTCATGCGGTGACCAGGGACAAACTCAAATGCATTGAGTACTGCGAGAAATAGTGCTTCCAACTGCGTTATTCAGAAAAACAACGCTACGGTCAAACGATACCATTCAGAATGGCACACATTTACGGAAAGCCGTCAATAACATGTGCAGTGTCTGCATGTTATTGCCAGGCGGCTGGACCGACAACCCTCGCGCCGACACGGTCTTTCAGCGGATCGCCGCCGTCGCTCATCGTGACTTTGCGCTTATGAGACTGACTGACTACACGGACTATTCACTACGCGTCATGCTGTACCTTGCTGTTCGCGGCGAGGGATTGGCGACGATCCAGGATATCTCGGACGCCTACGGTATTTCGAAAAACCATTTGATGAAGGTCGTCCAGCGGCTCGGGGAACTGGGCTGGGTCGAGACCGTGCGCGGCCGCAATGGCGGCCTGCGGCTCTTCGAACACTCGGGGTCGCTCACGGTGGGCGAAGTGGTGCGCGCGACCGAGAGCGATTTCGCGCTGGTCGGCTGTTTCCCGGTTGAAGGGGGGAGCCACCGGCATTGCGTCATCCAGTCGCAATGCCGGTTGAAAGGTGTCCTGGAAGTGGCGCGCCACGCCTTTCTTTCCGAACTGGATCGCCACACAATCGGTGAACTGGCCGAGCCCGCCGGGCCCCTCGCGGCATTGCTCGGCATGCGGCAGGTCATCCCGATCGCCTTGGCAACATCCGGCGACGGCGGGGTGGCACCCGTCGATTGACTGAAGCGAAGCGGTTGTTCGCGTCAATTGTTAAATACTTGCTCCCGCGTGCAAAAAAGCGCTTGAAACCCGCAGAAAACGCCTCATTTTGGTGATATTCGAAAATTGGAGGTCTCTTGATGAGAGTCGACAAGCTCACCACTAAATTCCAGGAAGCGTTGGCGGATGCGCAGAGTCTGGCCGTTGGCCATGACAATCAATACATCGAACCGCTCCACCTGCTCGCCGCGTTGGTCGCGCAACAGGACGGGTCGGCGCGCTCTCTGCTGTCGCGTGCCGGCGTGCACGTCCAGGCGCTGCAAACGGCGCTCAACGACGCGATCACGCGTCTGCCGCAGGTCCGGGGCACCGACGGCAACGTTCAGATCGGCCGCGAACTCACCGGTTTGCTTAATCAGGCCGATAAAGAAGCGCAAAAGCTCAACGACACATTTATCGCGAGCGAAATGTTCCTGCTCGCGGTCGCCGACGACAAGGGCGAAGCCGGGCGCCTCGCGCGCCAGCACGGCCTGTCGCGCAAGTCGCTCGAAGCGGCCATCGCCGCGGTGCGCGGCGGCTCGCAAGTGCATAGCCAGGACGCCGAAAGCCAGCGCGAAGCGCTGAAGAAATACACCGTCGATCTGACCGAGCGGGCACGCGCGGGCAAGCTCGACCCGGTAATTGGCCGCGACGACGAGATTCGTCGCTCGATCCAGATACTGCAGCGCCGTACCAAGAACAACCCGGTGCTGATCGGGGAGCCGGGCGTGGGCAAGACGGCCATCGTCGAAGGGCTCGCGCAGCGTATTGTCAACGGCGAAGTGCCGGAAACGCTGAAGGGCAAGCGAGTGCTGTCGCTCGATATGGCGGCGCTGCTGGCCGGTGCCAAGTATCGCGGTGAATTTGAAGAACGCCTGAAGGCCGTGCTGAACGATATCGCCAAGGACGAAGGCCAGACCATCGTCTTTATCGACGAAATCCACACCATGGTCGGCGCGGGCAAGGCCGAAGGCGCGATGGACGCGGGCAACATGCTCAAGCCGGCACTCTCGCGTGGCGAGCTGCACTGCGTCGGCGCGACCACGCTCGATGAATATCGCAAGTACATCGAAAAGGACGCCGCGCTTGAACGCCGCTTCCAGAAGGTGCTGGTCGACGAGCCGTCGGTCGAGGCGACTATCGCTATTCTGCGCGGCCTGCAGGAGAAGTACGAGCTGCACCACGGCGTGGACATTACCGACCCGGCTATCGTCGCGGCAGCGGAGCTGTCGCATCGGTACATCACGGACCGTTTCCTGCCGGACAAGGCCATCGACCTGATCGACGAAGCGGCTTCGAAGATCAAGATGGAAATCGATTCGAAGCCGGAAGAGATGGACCGGCTCGATCGCCGCCTGATCCAGTTGAAGATTGAACGCGAAGCCGTCAAGAAGGAAAAAGACGAAGCGTCGCAGAAGCGCCTGCAATTGATCGAGGAAGAAATCGAGAAGCTGAACCGCGATTATTCGGACCTCGAAGAAATCTGGACCGCGGAAAAAGCCGCGGTGCAGGGCAGCGCGCAACTGAAGGAAGAGATCGAGAAGACCCGCGCCGAAATCACCCGGCTGCAACGCGAAGGCAAGCTGGAGAAGGTCGCCGAGCTGCAGTACGGCAAACTGCCGGGACTCGAAGCGCAGTTGAAGGAAGTGACGCAGGCCGAAGCGAAGGAGCAGAACAATCCGACCCGTCCGCGTCTGTTGCGCACGCAAGTGGGCGCCGAGGAAATCGCCGAAGTCGTGTCGCGTGCCACTGGCATTCCGGTTTCGCGCATGATGCAAGGTGAACGCGAAAAGCTGCTGCAGATCGAAGCAAAGCTGCACGACCGCGTGGTCGGTCAGGACGAAGCGATCGCAGCGGTCGCCGATGCCATCCGCCGTTCGCGTGCGGGCTTGTCGGATCCGAACCGTCCGTATGGCTCGTTCCTGTTCCTCGGCCCGACGGGCGTGGGCAAGACCGAACTGTGCAAGGCGCTGGCGTCGTTCCTGTTCGATTCGGAAGATCATCTGATCCGCATTGACATGAGCGAGTTCATGGAGAAGCACAGCGTCGCGCGGCTGATCGGCGCGCCGCCGGGCTATGTCGGCTATGAGGAAGGCGGTTACCTGACCGAGGCTGTGCGTCGCAAGCCGTACAGCGTGATCCTGCTCGACGAGATCGAGAAGGCCCATCCAGACGTCTTCAACGTGCTGCTGCAGGTGCTCGACGATGGCCGCATGACCGATGGGCAAGGGCGCACCGTGGATTTCAAGAACACGGTGATCGTCATGACCTCGAATCTTGGTTCGCAGGTGATTCAGTCGATGGTCGGCGAGCCACAGGAAGCCGTGAAGGATGCGGTGTGGGAAGAAGTGAAGCTGCATTTCCGCCCCGAATTCCTCAACCGGATCGACGATGTGGTCGTGTTCCACGCGCTCGACCGCTCAAACATCCAGTCGATTGCGAAGATCCAGTTGCAGCG
>JBEKNG010000027.1:0-15367 GCA_049523075.1 Paraburkholderia sp. | reverse complement strand
CCGGTATCACCGTGTTGAGCCGCGAACGTATCGTCGAACTGGCGAGCGCTGCGGGACACAAGATGAAGTTGAACGCCGAGCCCGGCGCGACAATTGTAATCGCCTCGCTACATCTTTACGGGGTGGGCTATTTCGAACCGGGCGGCCTTTACGCCGACGGCCGTCTTGGCAATGCGTGGACCTATTGGGATGCAAGGACTGGACGCGAGGTGGGCGGCACAGTGCCCGGGCAGGGAACGGCGGGCGATATCTTCCTGCAGGCGCAATTCCCCTTGCATTCGGGGCGTCTCTTCGGGCTGCCCGGGCGCATCCTCGTCAGCTTCATGGGTGTGATGGTGGCACTGTTGAGCGCGACCGGCCTGATCATCTGGTTCAAGAAGCTCAAAGCGCGCCGTAGTGCCTCCCGGCGGGTGAAGACCGGCAAGTCGGCGTTGATTCAATAGTCCGCTGCTTGCCGGTGCGCGTTGCGTACCTCGGGCGAAAACAAGGCACAGTCCCCGCCCTCATCCTTACAACTGCAACCGGGTCTGGCACACGTCTATAATCTCCCACGATTTGACTCGGGACATTTAACCAGTGAAAACGATTATCGCCGTCGCGCTCGCTGCGCTCGCGCTGACCGCCTGTGCGTCGTCCTACGACGAAGAGACGCAACGGGACCACGACTTTGCCCGCTCCGAACGCCTCCTCGATGCGGCACAAACGAATGCCACGTTGAGCTGCCACGACCAGGCGCAATGCGACGAGGCGTGGCAATGGACGAAGACCTACGTCACCCAGCATTCGGAAGAGCCGGTTATCCGCGCGGACGCGCTCGCTATCGAATCCGACGTGCCGGGCAGTTCGGGTCACGCAGTCTACTCGGCCGCGCGGGTTGCGAAGGGCAGCGGCGCGACGATCACCCTGTACGCGCAATGCAAGGGCATGTACGGCCCGGACCACGCGATGGCCTCGGACTATGACGAGTGTGTCAAGAAGATCGTGACGACGCAGAATGGCTTCGCTCTGTTCCTGCAACAGCACGTGAGCGCCAATTGACGACGGCACGCGCTGTTTAGCCCTCCCGGCGGCGAAACTCACCGAGCCATTCCGACAGCGCGGTGACCGCGTCCGGCGTCACCGCGTTATACAGCGACGCACGCAGGCCGCCGATCGAACGGTGACCTTCGAGGCCATGAAAACCCTCCCGCCGGGAGGCCTCCAGGAGGCGAGCCTCCATCTCCGGCTCGGGCAGGCGGAACGCCACGTTCATCGTCGAGCGCCAGGACTTCGCGCCGTGCACCCGGTAGAAACCGGGGTCCGCATCGAGCGCACCATATAGCACTTCCGATTTGGCGCGGTTGATCGCGGCCATGGCCGGCACGCCGCCGATTTCGTCGCGTAGCCAGCGCGTCACCAGCATCAGCACGTAGATGGCGAATACCGGAGGCGTGTTGTAGACCGAACGCGCGTCGATATGGGTGCGGTAGTCGAGCAGGGTGGGCAAGCCAGTGGTCGCTCGCTGGGCGAACTCGTCGCGCAGGATCACGACGGTGACGCCGGCCGGTCCGAGGTTCTTCTGCGCATGCGCGTAGATCATCGCGTAGCGTTCGATGTCGATCGGCGCGGCCAGCAAATTGGACGACATGTCGCAGACGAGCGGTACGTCGGCGAGGCCAGGCGTCTGCGCGAATTCGAGTCCTTCCACGGTCTCGTTGGACACGTAATGCAGATAGGCCGCCTCTGGCGAGAGCTGCAGTTCGGCAGCATCCGGCAGCCGTCGAAATCCTTCGGCGCGGCCATCCCAAATCACGCGCGTGTCGCCTTCGAGCCGCGCCTCGACCGGCGCCTTGGCGCTCCAGTAACCCGATACGATGTACTCGGCGTGCCGGCGGCTCGCGCGCAGGAAATTCATCGGCAGCATCGAAAATTGCAGGCTGCTGCCGCCCTGCATGAACAGCACGTGATAGTCGGCAGGGATACCGAGCAGCGCGCGCAGATTGCGCCCGGCTTCATCGAGAACGCCGCGGAACCAGTCCGAGCGGTGGCTCATGCCCAGCACCGACAGACCCGTCTCAGGTAGCGCTTCAATGGCGTCACGCGTTTCGCGCAAGACGGAGGCCGGCAACGCGCCTGGCCCGCCGGAAAAATTCATAGGTTCGTTCATTCAAGCCGCCGTGCGACGCTGCATCAGCCGTTCGAAGGCGTCGACGATATGTCGGACGAAGGGATTCTTGTGCGCCAATGTACCCGAGCTCCGCTCGTAATGGGCGAGCATCGTGGCGTTGGCCTCGAAGACGAAAACCTGCCCGTCGGGCAGCACGGTGAAATCAATACCGCCGTAGTCGAGATCGAGCTTGCGGCCAATCGCGATGATCGCCTGCAGTGCCCGCTCGCCGAGCGCGGCGGCGGGGTCCTCCAGGAAACGCCGCTCCTCGTCGAGCTTCCACGCGTGGCTTTCCATTTCGGCAGAGAAGTAGTGAACCATCCAGTGCCGCGAGATGGCCAGGTGATACGGAAACGGCTCGCGGTCGACGAAAATCATCCGGTACTTGCGGTAGTAACCATCTGCCGAGCGATAGTCGCGAAACGCGGTCAGGTACTGCGCGCCCTGGCTCTCCCGTAGCCGTGTCTGCAGGGCGGTGACGCCCTCGCACTGAACCAGCCCTTCGCCGCCGTGGGTGGCCGCAGGTCGGACCAACAACGGCAGCGCAAGGCCGCTGTCGGTCAGCAAGCCGGCAAGCGCTGCGGGCGAATAAGGCGCGCTGTCGATACGTACGCATTGCGCGACTTGCACGTCGTGCAGATCGCAGAGCAGTTGAGGGATTCGGTCTCGCGCCGTCCTCTCGATCGCGGCGGGCGGGTTGAGGAGCGGGCGCCTGTCGCGGGCGGCGAGGTGCGACATAAAGCGGGCGAGCCGCCCAGCGAGCGGCGCCGCGACATCCGGTTCGCCGATTGCATTGAACACGAGATCGTACGGGGGAAGCTGCGCGTCTTCTGCGTCGGCGGCGTAGTCGATGGCGTATTTGATCCGGCAATTGATGGCGCCGGGCAACAGCGCGTCAAACGGCACGTTGCCCGAGGCGCGCGCCGCGCACAGCACCAGCACCCGGCGCATCTGGCCGGGCGCCTGTTCGACGAACACGCGCTGGATGCGATAAGCGCGCTCCCGATACGCGTCGGCCTGTGCGGTACGTCCCGCGCCGGCGTGGATCGCGGCGAGGTTCTGGCAGGCAATCGCGACGATCGGGTCGAGCGTGAGGACGAGTTCGTACCAGCTGGCCGCGATGTCGTGATCGCCTTTCATGAAGTAACCGGTGGCGACGTCGCAGAGGTTCGACACGCTGGCCTCGGCGGAGCGGCTCGCATAGGCGTCGAGCGTGTGGGCGGCAATCAGATGGGCGACAGCGCCGAGCTCGTCGCCAGCGGCACGCCTTGCTTCGGCGAGCACGTGATGCTGCGCCGGGTCGAGCGGGAAGGCGTGCGTTGTGTCGGCTGGCGGCGCGGCTGAGTGATCTGGATCTCGAGTCATATTCCTGCGTGATGGGCGTCGTGGTGATGCGTCAGCGCGCGTCCCAAGCATAGTAGGCGCGCGCGAGATGCAGATTACAACCGTTCGCGCGCCCGTTACAGAAATTTACGCGCGGCTCAGGGTTCGGCTCAGAAGCGCATGCCTGTCGAGCAACCGCCCGCGAACGCGCCGCTGCTGCCGCCCGCGGCGCCACAAAACACGCCGCATCCGGAGAGCGCGAAGCACAGCACGACGCCCGCGAACACGGCGCGTGCGAGAGACGGGCCGCTCCGACGCACGGCAAGCTGACCGACTGCGACGCAACGTTTGCCGGATGCTGAAAGGTGGAGTGGGGCGTCAGACGAACGGATCACGCTGGATGGGACGGGCACGAAGTTAGCACGCGTAAGAAAGCTCAACGCAGAAGCAAGGGGTAGGGCGGCCATTCGCAATCGAAAGCAAGTCGTAAAATTTGACCTGCGAGGCGGCCGGGAGAGACACGACCCTAACGCAGCACCCTACGCCCTTCCAATACGCAGAATCCGAAAATCAGACGGGATGTCAGGTTGCCAGTCGAGCCTTACACCTGGCTCCCTGATAGAATGCGTGAGCCGCAACGTAGTGGACTGCAGATGAGATTGCTTGACGCGTTAGTTGAACAACGTATAGCCGCCGCGGCAGCGCGCGGCGAGTTCGACGATTTGCCGGGAACGCGCGCCGCGCATGCGCTAGAGGACGATGTTCAGGTTCCTCAGGAAGTGCACGCTGCTAACCGTATCCTGAAGACTGCGGGGTTTGTGCCGCCCGCCGTCGAACAACTGCGGGCGCTGCGCGACCTGCAGGAAGAGCTGAATGCGGTTAGCGATCCTGCCACCCGTTGCCGTCTCCAGGCGCGCATGCTTGCGCTCGACATGGCGCTCGAATCGCTGCGCGGTGGTCCGCTGGTACTGCCGCGCGAGTATTGCCGGCGGATTGCCGGGCGGCTCTCCGAACGGGCAGCGAGCAGCGCGGCTAGCGCACCTGCCGGCGAGCCGGGGCCGCAGTGAGCGAGCCGCTCGCGAACCCCGCAGCGCTTGCAGGTTCGGCGGCCTCTTCCGATGCGCTCGAGCCTGCCGCGAACGAAGTTTCTTCAGGCGCCACACACGATCTTCCATCCGGCGCCAGCGAGTCTTCTCCGGCTGGCCACGCTGCAACGGTCGAGGAACTCCCGGCTATCTCTGTCTCCTTCTCGGAACGCGATCTTCACTTCATGAAGCTGGCCCAGGCCGCCGCTGAGGAAGCGCGTGCGGCAGGCGAAGTGCCGGTGGGCGCAGTGCTGGTTCGTGGCGACGAGGTCATCGCGAAGGGTTTCAATCATCCCATCGGGGCACACGACCCGTCCGCCCATGCCGAAATGGTCGCGCTGAGGGCTGCGGCGCAGGCCCTGGAGAACTACCGATTGCCTGGCTGCGAGTTGTACGTGACGCTTGAGCCTTGTTTGATGTGCGCTGGTGCAATCATGCACGCGCGCGTCGCCCGCGTCGTGTTCGGCGCCCGCGATCCGAAGACGGGCGCGTGCGGCAGCGTGGTCGACGCGTTCGCCAATCCGCAACTCAATCATCACACGACGGTGGTGGGCGGCGCGCTGGAAAGCGAATGCGCCGCGGCGCTCAAGTCTTTCTTTGCGGATCGGCGGCGCGCTGTACGCGAAGCACGGGATGCCGCCCGGGGCGAACCTGGCGTCGCCGAGCCACTCTAAAAACTAACCCCTCCATCACTGCCGATCATGACCGCTCATCGCACTTTCGAACTGATCGCGCCTTCGGGCTACCCGCATGACCCGGAAGCGATTCACCGGGCGCTGCATCGCTTGCATGCGCAGGGACATCGCGTCGAGGGTGTCAACGCAACCGAGCGCCGCTATCAACGCTTCGCCGGGACCGACGGCGAGCGTGCCGCCGAGTTGAACCGGCTGGCCGACCCGGCCCGCAAGCTGCCCGATATCGTGCTCGCCGTGCGCGGCGGTTATGGCGCGGTGCGCATCCTGCACGGCCTCGACTACGACGGTTTGCAGAAGCGTCTGACGGATCAGCCCATCGCGTTCGTCGGACATAGCGATTTCACCGCGATCCAGTTAGCGCTGCTAGCGCGTGCCGGCCTGAAAACCTTCGGCGGCCCAATGCTGATGGGCGACTTCGGCGCAGAGAATCTCAGCGATTCCATGACGCAGCACTTCTGGTCGGCCCTCACGGCGCCGACCCTGACGCTGACGGGCACGGCGCCTCAAGTTCAGACGGTGGACGTCAGCGGCACGCTGTGGGGCGGCAATCTGGCCGTGCTGGCCTCGCTGGTCGGAACGCCTTATATGCCGCCGGTGGAGGGCGGCATTCTGTTTGTCGAGGACGTCAACGAGCAGCCGTTCCGGCTCGAGCGGATGCTGTATCAACTGCATCTCGCAGGGATTCTTGAGCGGCAGCAGGCGCTGGTGCTTGGCGATTTCTCGGGAGGCAAGCCTTTCGAGTACGACAACGGCTACGATCTGAACGCGATGGTCGAGCACATACGGTCGGTGATCGGCATTCCGGTGATCACGGGTCTGCCGTTCGGGCATATCCCGAACCTGGTGACGCTGCCGGTCGGCGCTGACGCGCACCTCGTCTCCGACGCGCACGGCTTCAAGCTGACGGCCTCGGGTTATCCGCACCTCAGTTGAAGGGCGTGGTGGCCGGAGCAGGGCCAAGCGGGCATTGCCCGCTTTTTTATGGGCACAAAACGCAACTAACGGTCAATCATTCCGGGCGCCCACAAACACCCGCGCGGGTAGTGGCCGAAAATTTTGTTGACAAAAATCGCCGCCAAAACGCTGAGCAGTCTTTACAAATCGGGCGCCTGACCACGCCGGACGGGCTATCAGACAGACCCGATGAAGCCGAGCCATCGCCTAAGCCTCCGATTGTCGAAAATTCAATATTAAAATTGTTGACAATAATTGTGTCGAACCTATGATGAGCAGCATAACGGAACGCATACTATGTCGACCTCGTCCTCAGCCAGTCCAAATGGTTCGAAACCCGAAGCGCTCGCCGAGCGCATTCGCGCCGCGATCCTTGAGCATCGCCTGGCGCCTGGGGCCAAGCTCACCGAAGCACAGTTGTGCGAAGTATTCGGCGTCAAGCGCGGACCGATCCGCCAGGCGCTGGCGTTACTGGCGACCGACCGGCTCGTCGATCTCGAGCCGAACCGGGGCGCTTTCGTCGCGAGTCCATCGCTGCAGGAAGTACACGAAGTGTTCGAGATGCGCCGCATCATCGAGCTGGCCGTGGTGGAGCGGATCTGCGCTGGGTATGGTCCACGTCGTCTGAAGAATATCGGCAGCATGATCGGCCGGGAGCGTAAGGCGTTCGAAACGCGTGATTTTTCTGCCTGGATCCGCCTCTCGGGCGAGTTCCACACGGAGTTGGCATCGCTCACCGGCAATACGGTGTTGTGCGACTGCCTGAATGGACTGGTTGCACGCTCAACCTTGATTTCGGCTTTGTACGAATCACTCGGCCGCAGCCCCTGTTCGTTCGAAGACCATGAAGCGATTCTCGCCGCGCTCGACGCCGGCGATGCCAAGGAGGCGACGGCCCTGATGTCGCGCCACTTGCAAAGCGTCGAATTGAAGATGCTCGATAGACCGGCACGCGGCGCAGCGGATCTGCACGAAGTATTCGGCGCACGGCCGGGAAAGACCGCGGCAGCCTGATGTGACCTGCCCGAGCGCGCCGGGCGGCGCGCTGCACTAGATATGAATTGACGAATCATCGCGAACAGGCGGTGTGGCGAAGGTCGCCCATACGGCCAGGATGCGGCTGCTCGCAAAGAGTCGCATCAGCGCGAGAACGCTTCGGCGAGAGCCCGCGGCTGGTGGCGAAGCTATAGCAACAAGTGCTTAGGTCTACAGATAAGTACGGAGATAACCGCGGAGACGCGATATGCGCGCTATCCAACCCGGCCGGGAGGACGCCGTGCGTATCGGAAGCATTGCCCGTCGATCTGCAATCGACGGTCCCCATATTCAAGGAGGAACCATGGCTCAGTTCAGTGCAGCACCGCGTAATCCCGCTATCCCTGCGTTCGACGACGGGGGCCCGGCCACCGAACCCGGCGTGCCTGCCGGTTATAGCGAGCGTCTCTATAACGAAGACCTCGCGCCGTTGCGCCATCAGACCTGGACCGCGTACAACATCTTTGCGTTCTGGATGTCCGACGTGCACAGCGTGGGCGGCTACGTGTTCGCCGGAAGTCTGTTTGCACTGGGCCTTACCAGTTGGCAGGTGCTGATCGCGCTGCTGGTCGGCATCACCATCGTCAACCTGTTGTGCAACCTGATTGCCAAGCCGAGCCAGCAAAATGGCGTGCCGTATCCGGTCGCGTGCCGCGCAACGTTTGGCGTGCTCGGCGCGAACCTTCCCGCGGTGATTCGCGGCCTGATCGCAGTCGCCTGGTACGGTATTCAGACCTATCTCGCGTCGAGTGCGCTCGTGATCGTGGTGCTGAAATTCTTCCCGCAACTGCTGCCCTATGCGGATGTGCACCGTCATGGGCTCATGGGGCTCTCCACGCTCGGCTGGTGCGGCTTCATGCTGCTGTGGATGCTGCAGGCACTGGTGTTCTGGCACGGCATGGAAACGATCAAGAAGTTTATCGATTTCGCCGGACCGGCCGTGTATGTGGTGATGTTCATCCTAGCCGGTTACATGGTGTGGCGCGCGGGCTGGCAGAACATCGGCATCAACCTGGGCGGTGTCAAATATCACGGGCTCGGCGTGGTGCCTGTGATGATTACGGCAACCTCGCTGGTGGTGTCGTATTTCTCGGGGCCCATGCTGAATTTCGGCGATTTCTCGCGCTACGGCAAGAGCTTCAGCAGCGTGAAGAAGGGCAATTTCTGGGGTTTGCCGGTCAACTTCCTCGCTTTTTCGCTGGTGACCGTGGTCACGACCGCCGCCACGTTGCCTGTGTTCGGCCAGTTGATCACCGACCCGGTGGAAACGGTTGGACGCATCGACTATCCGAGCGCGGTGATTCTTGGCGCGCTGACCTTTACGATTGCGACGATCGGGATCAATATCGTGGCTAACTTCGTGTCGCCGGCGTTCGATTTCTCGAACGTTGCGCCACGCTTGATCAGCTGGCGCATGGGCGGGATGCTGGCGGCGGTCGCGTCGATTTTCATTACGCCGTGGAACCTGTTCAACAACCCGGCGGTGATTCACTACACGCTCGATGTACTGGGTAGTTTTATCGGCCCTTTGTATGGTGTCCTGATCGTCGATTTTTACCTGGTGAAGCGTCAAAAGATTGTGCTGAACGATCTTTACACGGTGTCCGAAACGGGTACGTACTGGTATCGCAACGGTGTGAATTACAAGGCCGTCGCCGCCTTGCTGCCGGCTGCAGTGATCGCGGTGATCTGCGTGATGGTGCCGTCGCTCAACGGCATGGCGAATTTCTCGTGGTTCATCGGCGCGGGGCTTGGCGCAGTGTTCTACCGAGCGATGACTTTCCGGTAAGCAGGTTGCAACAGGAGTTATAGATGCGTATCAAACTGATCAACCCGAACACAACCGTGCGTATGACGGAGGCGATGGGGCGCTGCGCACGGGAAGTCGTGGCGCCGGGCACCGAACTGATCGCGGTGAGCCCCGCCATGGGTCCGCCGTCGATCGAGGGCTATTACGACGAAGCACTCGCCGCCCCCGGCCTGCTGGCCGAGGTGGCGGCGGGCGAGCGCGAAGGTTGCGATGGTTACGTGATCGCGTGTTTCGGCGATCCAGGCCTGTATGCGGCGCGTGAGCTGGCGCGTGGGCCGGTGATCGGCATTGCCGAAGCGGCGATGCACGCGGCCAGCGTGCTGGCACCGGGCTTTTCGGTCGTGACGACGCTCCCGCGCACCTGCGGCATGGCCTGGCATCTGGCCGAGCGCTACGGCATGACGCGCTTTTGCCGCAACGTGCGCGCCACGGACGTCGCTGTGCTCGAGTTGGATCAGCCGGGTTCGGCGGCGCGCCGCATCATTCTCGACGAATGCCGTCGCGCGCTGGAAGAGGACGGTTCCGACGCTATCGTGCTCGGTTGCGCCGGGATGGCGGAACTCTGCGCGGAGATCGAGGACGCGCTGGGCGCGCCGGTTGTCGAAGGTGTGACGGCGGCGGTGAAGTGGGTGGAGGCGCTGGTGACGCTGCGCCTTGCCACCGCCAAGCGCGGAGACTACGCGAGGCCACTTGCCAAACGCTACGACGGCGCGCTGGAAGGCTTCAGCCCGACGGAGGGAAATCCGAATCCGATGCCGGCGCGCGTTTCTCGCGTCGGCTAGACGGAGCGTTGGGGGCCGGGCCGGACGATCGCCAGGAGGCGAAGATGCCGGAAATTCCACTCAAGGGCGGGTAAACGCTAGCGCATCCGGGTCCGAAACCTTCAGCGTGCCGGCTGGGCACATACATCCGGTCTGACACGCACTATCTGGCCGGGTGTATGGGCGCACCCGGGCGTTTTCGCTACACTGGTTCCACCAGAGGCTGGGGCAATTAGCGGGCGTTTTCTGCTGTTTCCACCCGCGCATGCACCAGCCTGGAACGAATTTCAAGCGATTTTTCGAGTTCCGTCACCCCGTTTTGTCACCACGCATTCGTCAAACCATGCCACTCGACTCGAACTATCCACGCGACCTGATCGGCTACGGCCGTCACCCGGTGCAGGCAAACTGGCCCGGACGTGCGCGCGTCGCGGTGCAATTCGTGCTGAATTACGAAGAGGGCGGTGAAAACTGCGTGCTGCATGGCGATCCGGGCTCGGAGCAGTTCCTGTCCGAGATTGTCGGCGCGGCGGCCTATCCGGCCCGCCACATGAGCATGGAGTCAATCTACGAATACGGCTCGCGGGCGGGTGTGTGGCGCATCCTGCGCGAATTCGAAAAGCGCGGCTTGCCGCTGACCGTATTCGGCGTTGGTATGGCCATTGAACGTCATCCTGACCTCGGCCGTGCCTTTGTCGAACTGGGACATGAGATCGCCTGCCACGGTTATCGCTGGATTCACTATCAGGATGTGTCGCCGGAGAAAGAGGCCGAACACATGCGCCTCGGCATGGAGGCGATCGAACGCGTGACTGGCGAGCGTCCGCTCGGCTGGTACACCGGCCGCGACAGTCCCAATACGCATCGTCTGGTCGCCGAATACGGCGGCTTTCTGTATGACTCGGATTACTACGGCGACGATCTGCCGTTCTGGATGGACGTCGAGGTCACCGGCGGCGCGAAGAAGCCGCACCTGATCGTGCCGTACACGCTCGACACCAACGATATGCGCTTTGCGAGCCCGCAAGGCTTCAATACCGCCGATCATTTCTTCACGTATCTGCGCGACGCGTTCGACGTGCTCTACGAAGAGGGCGACGAAGCGCCGAAGATGCTCTCGGTCGGCATGCACTGCCGGCTGCTGGGCCGTCCGGGCCGGTTCCGCGCGCTGCAGCGCTTTCTCGACCATATCGAACAGCACGATCGCGTGTGGGTCACGCGTCGCGTCGACATTGCGCGGCACTGGCGTGAACACCATCCTTACCAACAAAATAACCGCGGGGCTGCGGCATGAAGGCGATGCAATACACTCTGGACCAACTCAACCGCATCTCGACTGACGCGTTCGTCGCAGCGCTGTCGGGCATCTTCGAGCATTCGCCGTGGGTCGCGGAAGTCGCGGCGGAGCAGCGGCCTTTTGCGAGCATCGACGCACTGCATTACACGATGTCGAACGCGGTCGAAACGGCCGGTGAAGCGAAGCAGCTCGTGCTCATCAATGCCCACCCGGAGCTCGCAGGCAAGGCCGCCGTGCGCGGCGAACTGACGGCCGAGTCGACCCGCGAACAGAGCGGCGCAGGCTTGGCCCAGTGCACGCAGGAAGAATTCGACAAGCTGGTGGGGCTGAACGCGGCGTATCGCGAGAAATTCGGTTTCCCGTTCATTCTCGCGGTGCGCGGCTATGACCGCCACGGCATCATCGCCAACTTCGAAGCGCGCGTGAACAACAGCCGCAACGACGAGCTGCGCGCGAGCCTTGACCAGATCTACCGTATCGCACGCTTTCGGCTCGACGACCTGATTGACGCGTAACCTCACGTTAGTATCAGCAAGCACGCACAGGCGTTCACGCGGCGCAAGTCTCGAAACAAAGCGTTTTCTAGCACTATTAGACAGGAAGGAAGACAAAGATGGCACTCCCGATTCTCGACCCCAACGCACCGGACTTCACGCGGCGCTATGTGAACCTGGCGGACCCGCGTCTCGGCGCGCAGGCACTCGAGGCCAGCGACGATTTCTTCGCGCCGAAGGAACGGATGCTGAATCCGGAACCGGCTGTCTTCATTCCGGGCAAGTACGACGATCACGGCAAGTGGATGGACGGCTGGGAAACGCGCCGCAAGCGCACCACCGGTTACGACTGGTGCGTGGTGAAGCTGGCGCGCCCGGGCGTGATCAAGGGCCTCGACCTCGATACGAGCCACTTCACGGGCAACTTTCCGCCGGCGGCTTCGGTGGAAGCGGCGCGCGTGGTGGAGGGTGAGCCGAACCAGTCGACCCAGTGGACCGAAATCGTCCCATCGACGACGCTGCAAGGCAACAGTCACCACTATCACGAAGTCAGCGACGCCAACGCGTACACGCACCTGCGCGTGAACATCTACCCGGACGGCGGGATCGCGCGTCTGCGCGTCTACGGTCAGCCGCAAGTAGACTGGGCCGGCGCGAGCCGCACCGAGCAGTTCGATCTGGCTGCGATGGAAAATGGCGCGTATCTGGTCGCTGCGAACAACCAGCACTTCGGTGCAGCGTCGACAATCCTGATGCCGGGCCGTGGCGTCAACATGGGCGATGGCTGGGAAACGCGCCGCCGTCGCGAACCGGGTAACGATTGGGCGATCGTCGCGCTGGCGCAACCGGGCGTGATCAGGAAGATTGAAGTGGATACCGCGCATTTCAAGGGCAACTATCCGGACCGCTGCTCGATCCAGGCCGCGTACGTGACGGGCGGCACCGACAGCTCGCTGATCACGCAAGCCATGTTCTGGCCGGTGCTGCTGGGCGAACAGAAGCTGAAGATGGACAACCAGCACTATTTCGAAAGCGAAGTCGCGGCGCTCGGCCCGGTGACGCACGTGCGCTTTAACATCATTCCGGACGGCGGTGTGTCGCGTCTACGTCTGTGGGGTACGCTCGCATAATGAAAACGCTCGTTATCGAACCGTTGACGAAGGATGCGTTCGCCCCGTTCGGCGACGTGATCGAACTCGAAGGCGCGAAGCAGATTCCAATTAACCTCGGCACCACGATCCGCTATCACGACCTCGCGAAAGTGGACGTGACGGACGAGGGCGGTCGCACGTTGGTGAACCTGTTTCGTGGCCAGCCGCGCGTCCTGCCATTCGAGGTGAAGATGCTTGAGCGTCATCCGCTCGGCAGCCAGGCGTTTGTGCCGCTGAACGACAAGCCATACCTCGTGGTGGTGGCGCCCGCCGGTAAGCTCGATCCTGCGCAGATTCGAGCGTTCGTGACGAGCGGCTGGCAGGGTGTCAACTACGCGAAGGGCGTTTGGCATCACCCGCTGATTGCGCTTGGCGATGTGAGCGATTTCATCGTGGTGGATCGCGGCGGAGACGGGCTCAATCTCAATGAGCAGGATCTTGCCGAATCGCTGTGGTTGACGGAGGACGCGTTGAGTGCGGTGACGGTTTGATGGAGTAGCAGATTACGCGCGAGATGCGACTGCGTTAGTCGCAGGAAGAACAAAACGCCCAAGGCACTTGCCTTGGGCGTTTTTTTATTGGCGTGGCGTCATCAAAGGGGGGTAGCGGAGCATCAGGCGGAACCGAATTTCGGCGCCGGAATGGGACGGCTCATCGCGTAGGTGCCGGCTCTGCACACTGCTCAATCAGGATGTCCTCAAGGGTGGGGCCATAGCCATGCTCAACGGCCCTAAGATCGTATCCCGCTGCTTCGAGCAAACGCACGAGTGCTGACCACTCATATCGTGTCGTGCGGGCGTTTCCATGCGCGCCACGGTGGTACGGACAACGCCCGCGCGGCGCGCCAGTTCTTCCTGCGATACGCCTGCTTTGCGGCAGCAGTCTTTTAGCATGTCAGCGACGTCGGCGAGCGTGGTCATGTGTGGCCCCGGGGCATCAGATTGTGCGGAATGAGGCGATATAGTAGCCGTTGGGCTACATCTTGAATTACCTGAGAGCTCGATTGCGGCGGCAAACCTACACTGCCTGGTGCGTTATGCAGCGGAAGGGCAGCGTCGTCCTGGTACAACGAAAAACGGGCTTTCCGCTTACGCGAAAAGCCCGCTGCTTACCTGATGCCACCAACTACACCGGCCAGCCTCAGCTACTTACTTCAACGCCCCACCCTGGAACCACGCCGCAACCTTCTGACGCTCATCGTCCGTCATATGCGTCACGTTCCCCAGCGGCATTGCCTTCAGCGTCACCGCCTGCTGGTACAGACGCTGCGCATTCTGCGAGATCTCATCCGGCGTATCGAACATCACACCCGCCGGCGCGCTGCCCATCAAGGTCGGATGCGCGGAGTGGCACGCAGCGCAGCGTTGCTGCAGGATCGGCGCAATGTCCGCCACTTTAAGTGTCGGCGCATTGGCCGCTTCGGCCTGCGGTACGACTGGCCTCGGCATCGTCCAGAAGAGGGCGCCGAACATCAGCGCAATCCCGACCAGCGGCAGATACCACAGCACCTGACCGCGGTGACGCATCACGAAGAACTGACGAATCAGCGCGCCGGCCATCATGATCATCGCGAGGATGATCCAGTTGTACTGGTTCGCGTACGTCATCGCGTAGTGGTTCGACAGCATCGCAAACACAACCGGCAGCGTGAAATACGTGTTGTGCACCGAACGCTGCTTGCCGCGCTTGCCGTAAATCGGGTTCGGCGTGTCGCCCTTGAGCATAGCGTCGACCATCTTGCGTTGGCCCGGAATGATCACGAAGAACACGTTGGCCGACATGATCGTCGCGAGCATGGCGCCGACGATCAGGTACGCCGCGCGGCCTGCGAAGATATGGCACGCGAGCCATGCTGCAATCAGTACGTAAAGGCCCACGCAAATACCCAGGACCTTGTCCTTGTTGCCCAGCACGCGGCACAGCGAGTCGTAGACGATCCAGCCCGCAGCGAGGAAGCCGAGCGCGGAGAACACGGCCACCACCGGACCCATATCGAGCACGCTCGTGTCGATCAGATAGGTGCTCGGCGAGAACAGATACAGAACCGTGAAGAGGCTCGCGCCCGACAGCCACGTGGTGTACGACGGCCACTTCGACCAGTGCAGGTCATCCGGCATTTCCGGCGGCGCGACGGTGTACTTCTGCATGTTGTAGAAGCCGCCGCCGTGCACGTGCCACAGTTCGCCGAACACGCCGCGCCTGCGCTGGTTCGGGTCCGTAGGCGGTTTCAGGCTGTTGTCGAGCGCGACGAAATAGAACGATTCGCCGATCCAGGCGATCGCGACGATGACGTGAAACCAGCGCAATGCCAGGTTTAGCCAGTCAGTGATAAAGCCTTCCATGAACTCCTCCACTTCCGAATCGTTATCTGCGCGGGACGGCGGCGGCTCGATGCCGGATCAATGACGACCTGGTTCTCAGGGCCGCCATGCGCCGCTCGCGCAAACTGCTGTTAGGGGACGCGGTGCGCTCAGTTCGCACAGCGCCGTATTGCGGTGATTGGTTCGCTCCGGTGGGTCAAAGCGATGGAAATCAGGCAGGGCGGCTCGCATCGACTGCGCTTCGCAGATGTCTCCAGGCATCTGCGAAACGCAGCGGTGGCGAAGTTGCTGAGGC
>JBEKNG010000026.1:0-15593 GCA_049523075.1 Paraburkholderia sp. | reverse complement strand
CGCCCCTAGACCCACCTCTTGAACGGCACGCTGCGTCGCACCGCGCCGTAGGCGCCAAAGCCGCTGCCCGGCGCTGCAAGACATGCAGCGCGCCGAACCCTGCCCGCTCCTGCCAGAAGGAACGCAGCATGCCCACCGACACCGCCCGCCCGCCCTCAGCGCGTTTCCTGCGCGAACGCGACGGACACGAAGCCCGCGTCACCAACGTCGAACTGTTTTTCGACCTGATCTATGCGTTTGCGGTCACGCAACTCTCGCATCGGCTGGTGCATAACCTGAGTGCATTCGGCGCGCTGGAAACGCTGGTGCTCTGGTTCGCGGTCTGGCTCGGCTGGCAATACACCTGCTGGGTCACCAACTGGTTCGATCCCGAGCGCATCCAGGTCCGTCTGCTGCTGTTCGCGGTGATGCTGGTCGGCATGGTAATGGCCGCGAGCTTGCCGCTTGCCTACGGCGAGCGCGGCTTGGTCTTTGCGATCAGTTACGTGGCGATCCAGGTGGGCCGCAGCCTTGTGGTGCTGGCGTTTCTCGGCCGCCGCCATGCGCTCACCGCGAACTTCCGGCGCATCTGCGGGTGGCTCGTGATCTCCGGCATCGCCTGGATCGCGGGCGGCCTGCTGGACGGACTGCCGCGCTTTGCCTGCTGGAGCATCGCGGTGTTGTGCGAGTACATTTCGCCGATGTTCGGCTTCCCGTTGCCGGTGCTCGGTCGCTCGAGCGCCGCCGACTGGCGCACCACCGAGGGCGGCCATATCGCCGAGCGCTGCCAGGCGTTCGTGATTCTCGCGCTCGGCGAATCGGTGCTGGTGACCGGCGGCACGCTGTCTGATCTGAGCACCTGGAGCGCGCCATCGATCATTGCGTTTCTGGTGTGTTTTGCCGGCAGCGTTGCCATGTGGTGGGTCTACTTCGACACCAGCAGCAGCGCCGGCAGCCGCGCCATCGCACGTTCAACCGAGCCCGGCCTGATGGCGGCGTATTTCCACTACGTGCACGTGATCCTGATTGCCGGCGTCATCGTCTCGGCAGCCGCCGACGATCTCGTGATCCTGCATCCACCCGAGCGCATCGATTGGCCGAGCGCCTGGCTGCTGCTCGGCGGCCCGGCTATTTACGTGGCGGGCAACGGCTTCTACAAGCGCGTCGTCTATGGCTGGTTTCCGCTGTCGCACTGGGCCGGGCTTGCGCTCCTCGCGCTCGTCGCGCCATTCGCCTTTCACACCGATCTGCTGATGACGGGCGGCCTCACCACCGCCGTGATGATTCTGGTCGCCGCCTGGGAGAGCGTCTCGCGACGTAGCTCGGCGCGAACCAAAGAAGAGTCGCTCAGTGCGGAGTAGCAACAGAACCTCGCGCGGCGAACCGGGCGAGGTCATGTTTTTGAGCGCCAGCAGCGCTAGCGGTGCGTGCTCAGCGCTGGATAGTCGGCAGACCGCTATCCAGCTGACGCTGCAGTTCCTGCACCTGACGCTGTGCGTCGCGCAACTGTGCCTGAGCGGCAGTTTTCTGCTGCGCGAGCGCAGTGGCTTCCGCGCGCGTCGCCTGCTGCTGGTTGTTGACGATGCTCTGTTGCTGATGCGCTACGTCAAGGTCGGCCTGCAGGCGGTTCGCGCGGTCCTGGGACAGTGCGATCATGCGATCCGTGAAAGCCTTTTGCGCCTCCAGCCGCGTGCGGCGAATCTCAATGTCCGACAACTGCAGAGTCTGACGGACGAAGTCCTTGTAGATCAGCTCAGCGCGCGTGTCGTCATCGGTCTTGATGACCCGCCAGAAAGTCTTCTGCTGGAACAGCGCGACGTAGTAGGTCATTTCCTTCGGATAGAACAGCATGCTTGCGCCGTAGCTACCGTTGTACGTCGTGCGTAACTCCCGCAGATCCGAACCCCGCATCATCTGCTGCAGTTCCGCCACGTTGCCGGCGGCGGATTGCTTCGCCTCGTCCGGCGTAAGGGCCGCGGACTGTCCCGGCTGGTCCTGTGTCGTGGCCGGCAATGCTGTGGTCGTACCCGGCTGGTCCTGCGTCGTGCCCGGCAATGCTGTTGTCGTACCCGGCTGGGGAACGACGGCGGCGCTTGCCCCGCTATCCGGCTGAGTCTGCTGCGCATAAACGCCCTGCACGGTCCCCAGCGCAACCAGAGCGCCCAGGGCAATCTGTCGAAGTTTCGACTTGTGGTCCATGTAAATCCTGCTTGAACAGTTTTTGTTTTGTTACATCTTGTCTCATTATTACTCACTTTCGCGAACTTCGGGCTCTCAGTCAAAAATTTGCTACGTCCGCATTTTCTCCCGCAACACCTTCCGGCTGATGCCCGGCGTACGATCGGTGTCTTGCCTGCGCCAACCGTTTGCGTCAAGCGCCGCGTGCACGCGGCTGCGCCCGGCCGTATCCCATTTGCTGCGATCGACCAGCACTTCCGCCGCGCGCTCGGCGGGCCCCGGCTGATTGCTGCGCGCGGGCGCCAGCAGCCGTTGCAGCCGCGCCGCATCCCACGTGCCGATCTGCCGCACCGTCACGCCGATCCGCTCGGCGAGGTTGCGCAAGTCGCGCACGTTGCCGGGGAAATAGGTGTCGGCGACGGCGTCGGCCAGCCAGTACGGGATGTCGGGCAAAGTCGCGAGCCTGGCCGGACGACCACCGAGGCGATGAAGACCTTGAAGATGGCGATCTTGTCGACCTCGCCGCGCACTTCGAGCGAAGGATTTTTCCGTTCGGTCACCGCAAGCCGGTAGTAAAGATCGGCGCGGAAGGTGCCGTCCTTGACCAGTTGCTGCGGGTGGTTGTTGTGGCGACCACCAACCGGGAGTCGAGCTTGACGGGCGTAGCCGAGCCGATCCGCGTCACGGCGCTGTCCTCCAGTACGCGCAGCAGCTTCACCTGCTGATAGAGCGGCAGATCGCCGATTTCGTCGAGGAACAGCGTGCGCCATCGGCCTGCTCGAAATAGAGTTTCGACAGCAAAACCTGGGTGCCGAGCAACTCGCTCATCGAACCGACGCCGAGCGCGGCAGCCAGATCGCCTGGCTTGATCTGGGTCGTGGCCAACCCTTCATACGACGCCAGCTGAGATTCACAGATTGGCCCCAAGGCAGCAAACCGTTCAACAGGCCATTCAGGAGTCCTCCCGACAAGCTCGCTACTGCTGAAGTCAGCGAAAACGAGCAGATGTTGGTGGATTCGGCCGTGCCGACGGCCTGGAGCACCCGTGACGGGTCCAAAAAGAAATGCGGCACGGTCTCGCTGAGCGTGACCTGCTACACGCTCGATCTGTCGGTGGGCAAGACAGTGGGCGATGCGCCGATGGAAAGCGCCTCGCGCAGCCCGCGGTTCAATGCCACCTTTTCCTATTAGTTGAATTGAGCGGTGCGATGCGTTGGAGTGCGGTGCGCTTAGGCAAGCATGCGCCGCCGGTTTGACTAGAGGGTTCACTATCAAACGGACGGCGCACTTTCACGTATTCTGCGCTGACTAACGGCGATACTGCAGAGATACGCACCGCGGCATGAGGAGGCGTTGCGTCGCCTGACATGTCAATAACACCGCGCGACCATGATCGCGCCGACTTTTATCAAGGAGGAAGACAATGACGCCGTTTACCCAACGCACGCGCGCCATGATGATGCGCACCGCCCAACAGGCCGCGCTCGCCGGCGTGCTGCTCGCCAGTGCCGTCACCGCGATGGCGCAGGCCGACAGCCCGGTCGGCACGTGGCAAACCATCGACGACCACACGGGACAGCCCAAGGCGCTCGTGCAGATCACCCAGGACAGCAGCGGCGCGCTGGACGGCAAGGTCATCAAGGGGCTCGGCCCGACCGATCAGCCTGACCGCCGCTGCACGGCATGCACGGACGCGCGCAAGGATCAGTTGATCCTTGGCATGACGATCATCAACGACATGAAAAAGGACGACGACGGCTGGGACGGGGGACAGATTCTCGACCCCGAAAACGGCAAGATCTACAAGTGCAAGATGCACCTGGAAAGCGGCGGACAGAAACTGGTGGTGAGGGGGTACATCGGCGTTTCGCTGCTGGGCCGTTCGCAGACGTGGATTCGCCAGCAATAGGCCTTAGGCGCCTGCGCGTGGGTCACTGCGCGTGACACAAGCGCGTCTGGCGCAGCGCCGCAGCCAGATAAAAAACCGGCCGACGATTCTTTCGTGCGGCCGGTTTTTTTATGCTTGGGCATGATCCATTCACTGATCTCGTCATGCAGCCTGCTTGTAAGACCCTGCGAGACTGAATACCGAGGGTACCGCGGACTGTGACGATGCCGGGCCGTAGACGGCCGGCTTGGACGGCGCGGCGGGTGCCGCAGGGGTGCGCGCAGCCTTTGCTTCCGGGCTGACGTGGATACGCATACGCGCTTCCATCATGCCGCACAACTCGGCGCTTGCTTCACCGAAGAGCTGGTCCATCACGCGCTTGAGCACGCCCGACTCATGCCACGCCTTGAAGCGCCGATGGCAGGTTTGATACGAAGGGTATTTGCGCGGCATAGCGGACCAGGTAGCGCCGCTGTACATCACCCACAGCACGCCGTTGAGCACGGAACGCGTGTTGGCGAGCGGCCGGCCACGCAATTCGGAACGCGGACGCAGTTCGGGAAGCAGCGGTGCAACACGCTGCCATTCTTCATCATTGATATCACGGTACGGGGTCATGGACTTCTCCTTCGTCAAAATCTATGACTAAGAAGATATCGGCTTGCCCCTGCACCGAATATAAGACCAATCTGAATCTTGAAAATGCGACGGGGACCGCCGGGAATTGGCCGGCAGGCTCTGATCTATCGCAAAAGAGCGCGGTTCCGAGGGAACTGCGGGAAGAGCGTGTCTCACGGAAAGCCTTTTGGCGCCCCGCCGGGGACCGCTCAGGGCCCATCCGGGAACCTCTAGGGTGCCTTTTCAGGTGCCTCTCAGGTGCCTCCGCGCTGCCCCTCAGGTCAGCGAGGTATCGACGATCCGGCGCGGCGCGTCCAGATATTCCTTCGATTGCATTTCGACAATCCGCGACACCGTCCGGGTGAACTCGTTGGCCATCGGGCCATCGGTGTACAACTGCTCGGGCGGCACGGCCGCGGACATCAGCAGCTTGACCTTGTGGTCGTAGAACACGTCGATCAGCCACGTAAAGCGCCGCGCTTCCGAGGCCATCCGCGCACTCATCTGCGGCACGCCCGACAGCACCACCGCGTGAAAGCGGCTCGCCAGCTCCAGGTAGTCGTTCTGCGAGCGTGGACCGCCGCAGAGCGTTGCAAAGTCGAACCAGACCACGCCGTCAGCCTTGCGCAACGCTTTTAGCTCGCGCTTTTCGATATGCAGGATCGGACTCTCATCGGGCACGGCGGCGAGGCTCGCGAAGGCATCGCGCAGGGCTTTGTCCGAGGCGGCGCCCAGCGGCGTGTGATACACCTCGACCTGGGCCAGCGTGCGCTGCCGGTAGTCGATCCCCGCGTCCACGTTGACCACATCGAGCTTGGCCTTGATCAGCTCGATCGCCGGCAGCATGCGGTCACGGTGCAGGCCGTCCGGATAGAGCGTGTCCGGGTCGTAGTTGGACGTCATCACAAACTGCACGCCGTTCTCGAACATCTTGTCGAGCAAGCGATACAGGATCATCGCATCCGCGATATCGGAGACGTGGAATTCGTCAAAACAGATCAGGCGGTAGCGCTTGCCGATACGGCGCGCCAGTTCGTCGAGCGGATCAGCCCGGCCTTTCAGCTCTTCCAGTTCCCGATGCACTTCGCGCATGAACTCGTGAAAATGCAAACGCGTCTTGCGATACAGCGGCACCACCGTGAAGAAACTGTCCATCAGGAAGCTCTTGCCACGCCCCACCCCGCCCCACATGTAGACGCCGCGCGGCAGGTCCGGATGGATCAGCAGTTTTTTGAACGCATTCGAGCGGCGCGCTTTGTATTCGGTCCACTCTTCGTAGCACCGCTGCAGACGGTCGACCGCCGCGCGTTGCGCCGGGTCCGATTGATAACCCCGCGTCTGCAGTTCTTTTTCGTAGTATTCGGTGACGTTCATTTTCTGGCTGCAAAAAAGAAGGCGGGAGGGATTGAACCCGCCCGCCTTCGTCGTAAAGCTAAGCTGCTGCGATCAGTCGGGCGTGCGCGTAATTACATGTTCAGCGCGCGCTTGTCCACGGCGAGTGCTGCTTCGCGCATGACTTCGGACAGCGACGGGTGCGGATGGCAAATGCGGCCGATGTCTTCCGACGCCGCCTTGAATTCCATCGCCACCACGGCTTCGGCGATCAGGTCAGATGCGTTGGCCGAGATGATGTGCACGCCGAGCAGTTCGTCGGTCTTCGCGTCGGCGATCATCTTGACGAAACCATCCGCCTTGTTGATGCCGAGTGCGCGGCCGTTGGCCATGAACGGGAACTGGCCGGTCTTGACCTCGCGGCCTTCCGCCTTCAGTTGCTGCTCCGTCTTGCCGACCCATGCGATTTCCGGCTCGGTGTAGATCACCCACGGAATGCAGTTGTAGTCGATATGCGGCTTTTGACCGTCGATGATTTCAGCGACCAGCACACCTTCATCTTCAGCCTTGTGCGCGAGCATCGGGCCACGCACTACATCGCCGATCGCGTAGACGTTCGGCACCGCGGTTGCGCAGTGATCGTCCACGTCGATGAAGCCGCGTTCGTTGGCCTTCAGGCCGATGGCTTCGAGACCAAGGTTATCCGTATTCGGCACGCGGCCGATCGACACGATCAGGCGGTCCGCTTCCAGCTTCTGCGCGTTGCCGTCCTTGTCCGTATAGTTCAGCGTGACGCTGCTGTCGGTCGTCGTGACTTCGCCGACCTTCACGCCCACATGAATATCCAGGCCTTGCTTCTTGAACTGCTTGGCCGCTTCCTTGGCGAGAGCCTGGTCAGCTGCACCGAGGAATTCCGGCAATGCTTCGAGCACGGTAACGTCAGAGCCCAGACGACGCCACACCGAGCCGAGTTCCAGACCGATCACACCGGCGCCGATCACGGCCAGCTTCTTCGGCACGGAGTCGAAACTCAACGCGCCTTCGTTGTCAGCGACGATCTTGTTGTCGACCGGAATGTTCGGCAGATGACGCGCCTTCGAACCCGTGGCGATGATCACGTTCTTCGCCGTGACCACATCGGTTTCGCCTTCGCCGCTCACTTCGATCTGTACGCCAGCGTCGTTCTTGCCGGTGAACTTGCCATGGCCCTTGAGCCACGTGATCTTGTTCTTGCGGAACAGGAATTCGATACCCTTGGTCATCTTCTCGACGATGCTTTCCTTGCGGGCCAGCATCTTCGTGATCTCGAGCTTCACGTCCGACACGTTAATACCGTGGTCGGCCAGGTGATGCGATGCGTTTTCGAACTCTTCCGACGACGCCAGCAGCGCTTTCGACGGAATGCAACCCACGTTCAGGCAGGTGCCGCCGAGCTTCAGCGCGCCGGCCGGGTTCTTCCACTTCTCGATACAGGCAACCGACTTGCCGAGCTGCGCAGCGCGAATGGCTGCGATATAGCCGCCGGGACCGGCACCGATCACGACGACGTCAAATTCTTTGGACATGACAATCCTTTTGATGACGGGACGACGCGCGGCCACGCTTCGTGGCGCGCCTCGTTCCAGTACTGCGGAATGCTAGATACGTGCTGCTTATATGGCGCCGGCTTGCGCGAAGGCAAGCCGGCGCCAGCCGAACCGTCGCTTACAGGTCGAGCAGCAGGCGCGCCGGGTCTTCCAGCGCATCCTTCATGGCAACCAGCGACAGCACCGCTTCGCGACCGTCGATGATCCGGTGGTCGTACGACAGCGCCAGGTAGTTCATCGGGCGGATCACGATCTGGCCGTTTTCGACCACAGCGCGTTCCTTGGTGGCGTGCACGCCCAGAATCGCGGATTGCGGCGGGTTGATAATCGGCGTCGACAGCATCGAACCGAACACGCCGCCGTTCGAGATCGAGAACGTACCACCCGTCATTTCTTCGATCGACAGCTTGCCGTCCTTCGCCTTCTGGCCGAATTCAGCAATCTTCTTTTCGATGTCGGCAAGGCTCAGCTGATCTGCGTTGCGCAGGATCGGCACCACCAGGCCACGCGGCGAACCGACCGCGATACCGATGTCGAAGTAGCCGTGATAGACGATGTCGTTACCGTCGATCGACGCGTTCACCAGCGGGAACTTCTTCAGCGCGTGAACAGCCGCCTTGACGAAGAACGACATGAAGCCGAGCTTCACGCCATGTTCCTTCTCGAACTTGTCCTTGTACTTGTTGCGCAGGTCCATCACCGGCGCCATGTTCACTTCGTTGAACGTCGTGAGGATGGCGTTGGTTTGCTGCGACTCGAGCAGACGCTCGGCGATACGTGCGCGCAGACGCGACATCGGCACGCGTTGTTCCGGGCGGTCCTTCAGCCATGCGTCGGCGGAGGCCGGTGCCTTCACGTCCGGCAGCGACGGCTTGGCAGCCTTCGGTGCAGCAGCCGGTGCCGGAGCAGCCTTGGCGGCCGGTGCCGGAGCGGCGCCAGCGGTCAGCACGTCACCCTTGGTGATGCGGCCGTCGCGGCCCGAGCCGGCGACGTCGCCCGAGGTCAGGTTCTTTTCCGCCAACAGCTTGGCGGCGGCCGGGGAAGCGGCCGTGCTTGCACCCGTTGCGGATGCAGCTTGAGCAGCAGGCGCTGCTGCCGGTGCGGGAGCCGCAACCGGAGCCGGCTTCACTTCTGCTTCGACGGCAGCGGCGCCAGCCGTGCCTTCCGTGTCGATCTTCGCGATCACCTGGTCAGCGGTGACGATATCGCCGTCGTTGGCGATCACTTGCGCGAGCACGCCAGCCGAGGGGGCCGGCACTTCCAGCACGACCTTGTCGGTCTCGATTTCGATGAGGATCTCGTCTTGCGCGACAGCCTCGCCGGGTTTCTTCTTCCACTGCAGCATAGTGGCTTCCGAAACCGACTCCGAAAGCTGGGGGACCTTGACTTCTACAATAGCCATTGTGATTTTCCTGAATACGTATCTGGTGACAACGAACCGTCTGCGAACCGCTTGTGAACTGTTAGACGCGGCGCGGGAAAGCGCGCGGCGCTTTCCCGGTTCGGTTCAAAAAGTTATTTAGCGATCGACGAGCTCTTCAGACGGCCGAATGCACCTTCGATCAGCGCCTTCAGCTGTTCGTAATGCTTCGCGTAGTACCCGACTGCCGGGGAAGCCGAAGCCGGACGACCGCTGTATGCCAGCTTCTGTCCGTCCTTCATGCCTTCCTTCAGATGATGCTCGATGTAGAACCACGGGCCCTGATTTTGCGGCTCGTCCTGCACCCAGACCACTTCGGTCGCGTTGTCGTACTTCTTGATTTCCGCTTCGAACTGCTTGTGCGCGAACGGATAGAGCTGTTCGATACGGACGATCGCGACGTCGTTTGACTTGACTTCGCGGCGATGCGCGATGATGTCGTAGTACACGCGACCCGAGCAGACGATCACGCGCTTGACCTTCTTCGCTTCGATCGCTTCGTCCACTTCGCCGATGATCGGCTGGAACGCGCCCTTCGCCAGTTCGGACAGATCCGACACAGCTTCCTTGTGACGCAGCAGCGACTTCGGCGTAGCGACGATCAGCGGCTTCCTGAACAGGCGGATCATCTGACGGCGCAGCAGGTGGAAAATCTGCGCCGGCGTGGTCGGCTGAACGACCTGCATGTTGTGGTCTGCGCACAGTTGCAGGAAACGCTCGATACGTGCCGACGAGTGCTCCGGACCCTGGCCTTCGTAGCCGTGCGGCAGCAGCATCGTGAGACCCGAAACGCGACCCCACTTCACTTCGCCCGACGAGATGAACTGGTCGATCACGACTTGCGCGCCGTTCACGAAGTCGCCGAACTGCGCTTCCCATGCGACGAACGTGTTCGGTTCAGCGGTCGAGTAGCCGTATTCGAAGCCCAGAACGGCCTCTTCCGACAGCACCGAGTCGATCACGTTGAACTTCGCCTGACCTTCGGCGATGTTCTGCAGCGGCACGTAGGTACCGTCGTTCCAGCGTTCGCGGTTCTGATCGTGCAGCACCGCGTGACGGTGCGTGAACGTACCACGACCCGAGTCCTGACCGGTCAGGCGCACTGCGTAGCCCGATGCGACCAGCGACGCGAATGCCAGGTGTTCGCCCATGCCCCAGTCCAGCTTTGCTTCACCACGGCCCATGGCACGGCGGTCGTTGATGACGCGCTCGACGAGCGGGTGCACCTTGAAGTTTTCCGGAATCGTGGTGACGCGCTCGGCGAGACGCTTCAGTTCGGCGAGCGGCACTGCGGTATCCGCTGCGTCGGTCCACTTGCGGTTCAGGAACGGGACCCAGTCCACCGCGTACTTGCTCTTGTAGTTCGACAGAACCGGGTCGACCGTGTGGTGGCCTTCGTCCATCGCCTTGCGGTAAGCCTTGACGTACTCTTCCCCGTCAGCCGCCGTGATCACGCCTTGTTGCACCAGCTTTTCAGCGTACAGTGCGCGCGTGCCCGGGTGCTTCGCAATCGTCTTGTACATCAGCGGCTGCGTAACCGCCGGCGTGTCCTGCTCGTTGTGACCCAGCTTGCGGAAGCAGACGATGTCGACGACGACGTCCTTGTGGAACTGCATCCGGAAGTCGATAGCGAGCTGCGTTGCCAGCACCACGGCTTCAGGATCGTCACCGTTCACGTGCAGCACCGGTGCTTCGATCATCTTGACGACGTCCGAGCAGTACAGCGTCGAGCGCGAGTCGCGCGGATCCGACGTAGTGAAGCCGATCTGGTTATTGATGACGATGTGCAGGGTGCCGTGTGTGCCGTAACCACGCGTTTGCGCGAGGTTCAGCGTTTCCATCACGACGCCCTGGCCAGCGAAAGCCGCGTCGCCGTGGATCTGCACCGGCAGCACTTGCAGGCCGCTGTCGTCGCCGCGACGGTCCATCCGGGCCTTGGCCGAACCTTCGACCACCGGATTGACGATTTCAAGGTGCGACGGGTTGAACGCGAGCGACAGGTGAACCGGGCCGCCTTCGGTCGAAACATCCGACGAGAAACCCTTGTGGTACTTGACGTCGCCAGCCGGCAGATCGTCAACGTGCTTGCCTTCGAATTCGGCAAACAGGTCAGCCGGCATCTTGCCAAGCGTATTGACCAGCACATTCAGACGGCCACGGTGGGCCATGCCGATGACGATTTCCTGAACGCCGCGAGCGCCGCCGTGACGCACGACTTCGTCCATCGAGGCGATGAAGCTTTCGCCGCCTTCCAGCGAGAAGCGCTTCTGGCCGACGTACTTGGTGTGCAGGAAGCGCTCGAGGCCTTCAGCTGCCGTCAGGCGATTGAGGATGTGCTTTTTCTTGTCGTTCGAGAAATTCGGCGTCGAACGGATCGACTCGAGCTTCTCTTTCCACCAGCGCTTCTGTTCCGGATCGCTGATGTACATGTACTCGGCGCCGATCGTGCCGCAGTACGTGTCGCGCAACGCCTTGACGATTTCCCGCAACGATGCGCGGTCGAAACCGAAATACAGGTTGGTCGCGCTGAACTCCTGGTCCATGTCGGCTTCAGTGAAGTCGTAGAATCCGGGTTCAAGTTCAGGGATCGCGGGACGTTCGCGGCGCTTCAGGGGATCGAGATTGGCCCATTGCGAGCCGAGGAAGCGATATGCGCCGATGAGGGACTGCACATAGACTTGCTTGCGCGCGGTAGCGAGATCTTCGCCGCCAGGCGCGGTGCGCGGGATGAAGGCATTGGCCTTGGCCCGTTGCGCAAACGATTCGACGATCGGGCCATGAGCCACGTCGTTGGCATTGCTGCCATCCGATGCAGGAACGTTCTGCAACGCGTCGAAATAGCTGCGCCAGTTCTCGGGCACTGACGCCGGATTATCGAGATATGCTTCGTACATTTCTTCTACGTACGGAGCATTGCCGCCGAACAGATAGGAGTTCGACTGGAATTGCTTCATCATTTTTACGCTCACCTTTCTTCGAGTTTCTCGAGAAATAGCGGGTTACTGAAACCTTCCGCGACACGGCCTGACCGTTTGGCGGATTGCGCGAATCAAGTCTTGCTTGGAAGGACCTTAACTTGCATCCGCGGAAGCATATCACATAACAGAGGGTGCATATAGCAGGCATAACGCCGCAGAAGCCTTTGCTGGCGGGCTTTCGCGGACCGTTGCAGGAAACGCAACGGTGTTGTTCAACCATCCCGGAAATAGTCACTTGCGACCGGGGAAATAACAAAAGCCGCCCGAAGGCGGCTTTTGTGTTGCGTTGCACGATGGAAACGCGTGGGTTAGTCCACGGCGCCCTTGCGGCTCGCGCTACGACGCTCATGTTCCTTCAGATAGCGCTTGCGCAGACGGATGGATTGCGGCGTGACTTCGACCAGCTCGTCGTCGTCGATGAATTCCACCGCGTATTCCAGCGACATCTGGATCGGCGGCACGAGACGCACCGCTTCGTCGGTACCCGACGAACGCACGTTGGTCAGCTGCTTGCCCTTGATGGGATTTACAACCAGGTCGTTGTCGCGGCTGTGAATACCGATGATCATGCCTTCGTACAGCGGCTCACCCGGCGACACGAACATACGGCCGCGATCCTGCAGCTTCCACAGCGCGTAGGCAACCGCCGCGCCGTCGTCCTGCGAAATCAGCACGCCGTTGCGACGCTCGCCCACCGCGCCTTCCCTGACCGGCTGATACGAGTCGAACGTATGGCTCATCAGACCCGTGCCGCGCGTGAGCGTGAGGAATTCTGACTGGAAGCCAATCAGGCCACGCGCGGAAATACGGTATTCGAGACGCGTACGGCCACGCCCGTCCGATGCCATGTCGAGCATTTCGCCCTTGCGGCGACCCAGCTCTTCCATCACGCCACCCTGATGGGAGTCTTCCATGTCGACGGTCAGGTTTTCGTACGGCTCGTGCTTTACGCCTTCGATTTCCTGCATCACCACGCGCGGACGCGACACGGCCAGCTCATAGCCTTCACGGCGCATGTTTTCCACGAGAATGGTCAGGTGCAATTCGCCGCGGCCTGCCACTTCAAACGTGGTTTCGTCGCCCGTTTCCTTCACGCGCAGCGCGACGTTGTGGTTCAGTTCCTTGAACAAACGGTCACGGATCTGACGGCTCGTCACGAACTTGCCTTCACGGCCAGCCAGCGGCGACGAATTCACGAGGAAGTTCATCGTCAGGGTCGGCTCGTCCACCGTGATCATCGGCAGCGCTTCCGGTTGTTCCGGTGCGCAGATGGTCACGCCAATGCCGATTTCTTCGATACCGTTGATCAGCACGATGTCGCCGGCTTCAGCGGAATCCACCTGGACGCGCTCGAGGCCCTTGAACGACAGCACCTGGTTGATCTTGCGGTTGAGGATCGCGCCGTCCGGACCCGAACGCACGGCCACGGCCATGCCCGGTTTGATGCGGCCACGCGTGATACGGCCCACGCCGATACGGCCGACGTACGACGAATAGTCCAGCGAGGTGATCTGCAACTGCAGTGGCGCTTCCGGATCCGCCGGGCGAACCGGGACGTGTTGCAGCACGGCTTCGAACAGCGGACGCATATCGCCTTCGCGCACGTCCGAGGTCAAGCCCGCATAGCCATTGAGGCCCGACGCGTAGACGATCGGGAAGTCGAGCTGCTCGTCGGTTGCACCCAGCTTGTCGAACAGGTCGAAGGTCTGGTTGATCACCCAGTCAATCCGCGCGCCCGGGCGGTCCACCTTGTTGATGACCACGATCGGCTTGAGGCCGAGGGCCAGCGCCTTCTTCGTCACGAAGCGCGTTTGCGGCATCGGACCTTCAACGGCGTCGACCAGCAGCAGCACCGAGTCGACCATTGACAGCACGCGCTCCACTTCACCGCCGAAGTCGGCGTGGCCCGGCGTGTCGACGATGTTGATGTGCGTACCTTCGTATTCGACCGCGCAGTTTTTCGACAGGATCGTGATACCACGTTCCTTTTCGATGTCGTTCGAGTCCATCACGCGCTCGACAACCTGCTGGTTGTCGCGGAACGTGGCAGTCTGACGGAGCAGCTGGTCGACGAGTGTGGTCTTGCCGTGGTCGACGTGGGCAATAATGGCGATGTTGCGTAGGGCGCGAGTCATAGGAACCTGAAGACAGTTGAGTGCGCCAGCTGCAGCATTGTGTACAAAGCCAACAAAGCCCAAAGCGCACTTTTGGGAACCCAATATTGTAGCACGCGCAGATTAAGGTATCTCTGGTATTCCCTAACTCGCCGTTATCCGTTCCTGCGCGCAACGACCGCGGCACCTCCCTCGCCTGACAGATTTCCTGTAGCTTTCCTCACACAATTGCCTGTCCTGACGGCCTGTACCGACGGCCTTCGGGCCCGAGTGTCCCACAGCAACGGTCTCTCTTTAATAACTTGAGCGGGCAAACATCCTTACCTAAGCTGCAATAACGCTTGCCGCGTCAACTAACGGACCTTTATAATCCTGCTTAGTCAACCATTGCAGTCGCATCATAATCATGACCCATCAGACCCCTGCGCCGCCGCCGGAAATCAGCGCTTATCAGCTAGGCGAAAGTGTCGGTTATCTGATTTCGCGCACGAAATCGACCCTGTCGAATCTGGTCACGCAGCGCACCATGGCCGAACTCGGCATCACCAGCCAGCAGGCCAGCATCCTGTTCATGGTAGCAAGCGGCAAGTGCCTGCTTGCTGCGGAACTGGCCCGCGAATACGGCATCGACGCCAGCGCGGTCACCCGTCTGGTGGACCGCCTGGAGAAGCGGGGCCTCCTCACCCGGGTGCGCAGTAACGAAGACCGGCGGGTGGTGCGGCTCGCGTTGACGCCCGAGGGCCAGAGCATCGCGGTACGCATGCCGGCCATCTTCAACGGCGTAATCGACAACCTGCTCGCCGGTTTTACGCCGGAAGAAGTGGGCTTTCTGAAAAGCATGCTGCGCCGCGTACTGACCAACAGCGGCTGTGATCTATCGGGCATAACCCGTGACGCGACAATAAATTCCGACAGCGAATCGTCCTAGGCTGTTTGCAGCATCCATCATTACAATCCACTGACACTCAAAAGAGTCAAGCGATGAAATCCCTTTCTCTGTGCGCGCCCGCGGTGTCGTGCCGGGCCGCGGTCACCGCGGCGGTGGCGGCGCTTGCCCTCGCGGGGTGCGCGAACTACAGCGGCATCAAGAGCGACAAACAGATGTCGTCGGCGGCGCAGTACGAGTCCAATCAGAGCCTGCCGTCACAGGGTGGCCAGTGGCCGTCGCTCGACTGGGCCAACCAGTTCGGCGACCCGCAACTGCCGCAACTGATCGCGGAGGCGCTGGAAGGCAGCCCATCGATCGCCCAGGCGCAGGCGCGGCTCGCGAAGGCTTCGTCGTACATCGAAAGCACGCGCTCGGCGCTCTATCCGAAGGTGAACGGCAGTTACTCATGGAACCGCGAGATCTTCTCGGCCAACTCGATCTATCCGCCGCCCTATGGCGCCACCTGGTATAGCGAAAACAATGTACTGGCCAGCGCCTCGTGGGATCTCGACCTGTGGGGCAAGAACCGCCAGCGCCTGGGTCAGGCCGTGTCGCAGGAGAAAGCCGCCGAA
>JBEKNG010000025.1:0-15776 GCA_049523075.1 Paraburkholderia sp. | reverse complement strand
ATCATCGCCAGCAACCCGGTGAGCGGGCCAACTTCGCGCTGCACGATGTACGGAAGCGACTTGCCGTTGTGGCGCAGCGAGCCGATCAGCACGGTCAGATCCTGCACCGCTCCGGCAAGCACCGCGCCTGCAACGAGCCAGATGAGCCCGGGAGCATATCCGAATTGGGCCGCAAGCGTCGGCCCCACCAGCGGTCCGGCTCCTGCGATAGCCGCGAAGTGATGCCCGAAAACAACCCATTTCGGTGAAGGAACGTAGTTGTGACCGTCCTTGAAGCGATGCGCTGGAGTGATGTTGCGGTCGTCCAGCACCAGTTCCAGTTCGAGGTTCGGGTGCTGCGCCAGAAACTCCGGCAACCTGGGCACGATATGCAACCGCGCAAAGCAGACGGCCGCGGAGACCCGCAACTTGCCCGCCAGACCGGAGGCCGTGCCGCGTGCGGCCAGCACGGCCTCGTCGGTCTCTTCGACGGCGCGCCTCGCGCGCTGGTAGAAGCTGGTGCCGGCCTCCGTCGGCGTCAGCGCACGCGTGGTCCGCAGCAGCAGCTTGACTCCGAGCCATTCCTCAAGCTGTGCTATCGCCTTCGACACAGCAGGCTGGCCGACGTCGTAGTGCCGCGCCGCAGCAGAAAACGAGCCAGTGTCGACCACACGAATGAAAATCTCGATCGCCGCAAGGCGGTCCATCATGATTCTCCTCTGGAATAAGTCCTATCCGATTCTGCGCCTTCTGTTCTTCCAGTGGAATGGATAAATTGACATTAAACGAGCTTATTGCCTGCATCCAGAGGCTTCTGGAGGTCTTTATGTCAGCACTGTCCACGCAAGAACCCACGGTCCGTTCACCCGCAGACCCCGTCGCCGAGATGACGATGGCCGCCTCGACGGAAGCCGCCTCGCGCGCGCTGCGCGCCGGCGCACGCGCGCCGCTCTTCACCCTCGCAGACGCCAGTGGAAATCAGGTGGCACTCGAAAACCTGCTGAGCGAAGGGCCCGTCGTGCTGCACTTTTCCCGTGGCGCGTGGTGTTCATTCGGCGAAGAGGGCTTCGCGGAATTTGCGGCGAGCTATAGAGACATTAACGCACTCGGCGCGTGCGCTGTGTCGATCGCGCCGCCCAGTCAAGCCGCTGCGCGCAACACGCCGCTGCCGATGCGTGAATTGCGGGACCCCGACATGAAGATCGCGCAGGCTTACGGCCTCGCGTTCGACCTGCCCGCGGGTCTACGCCCGAGATATGAAGCGCTCGGTTATATGCCGCCGTCCACGAGAAAGGCCGGCACGTGGCTCGTGCCGCTGCCCGCCACGTACTTGCTGGATCGCGACGGCACCATCGTACTCGCCTTCATCGATGTGGATTACCGCAAGCACCTCGATCCCAGATCACTGCTAACAGCATTGCGAGCCGTGCAAGCGAGGCACGCAACTGCGAGCCACAAGCCGCTTTAGGCGCCAACGCGCAAACCGGGCCCTTTACTCCAGTCATGCGTGCGTCTACATACGTTCATTTCTCCGACACCCCGCTCTACCACGGGACATTGGGCTGTGCAGCCCGCACAATCGGTCAAGCCATCGCCGTGGCATGCCCGTGAGGCATGGCCACCAGCCCACAAAGTCTTTTTCCTTTGCCGCGCGCGCCATTAGATTAGCTTCCATGGCAGCGACGCAAACGGATCTGACGCCACGCGCCGCAGCTTTGATCAACAAGGCTCGCCGGCGTGCACCGCACTCCACAAGCACAGCAGCTTTCAACCTCACCGGAGATTGATCATGACCAGTCTGAATGGCAAGACCGCCCTCGTCACCGGCGCTTCCCGCGGCATTGGCCGTGCCAGCGCGCTCGCACTCGCCAAACAGGGCGCAGAAGTACTTGTTCACTACAGCAGTGGCGAGAAGGAAGCCGATGCGGTGGTCGCAGAAATCCATGCGGCGGGTGGCAAAGCCCAGAAAGTCAGCGCGGATCTGCGCGCGGCTGACGGTCCGCAAACACTCGCGAAGCAGGTGCGCGAGATTGTCGGCGAACGTCTGGATGTTCTCGTCGCGAACGCCGGCATCTCAAAGGCAGCGAGCATCGAAGACACTACCGTCGAAGATTTCGACAACCTTTTCGCCGTGAATGTGCGGGCGCCCTACTTCCTCGTGCAGCAGCTGCTGCCGGTACTAGGCGATGGCAGCAGTGTCGTACTGCTTTCCTCTCTGGCTGCACATTCCGCGGTCGGCGCGCTGTCGGCCTACGCGGCCACCAAAGGCGCCGTCGATACGCTCGTCAAGCACTTTGCCTCCGCGCTCGGCGAACGCGGCATCCGCGTCAATGCCGTCGCGCCCGGTGTAGTCGCCACCGATATGTCGAACTTCACAAAAACGGATGCGGGCCGCGACGTGACGCTCGGCATGCAGGCGCTCAAGCGCATTGCCCAACCCGACGACATTGCCGGTGCGGTCGCCTTCCTCGCCTCCGACAACGCACGCTGGGTGACGGGCGACACGTTGCACGTCGACGGCGGCTCGAAGCTCTGACGGCGTCGAACTGCACAACGCCAACGGCTATCTGGTCGACACGTTCCTGCAGGACGGCACCAACAAACGCACCGATGCCTACGGTGGCACGCTCGAAAAGCGCGCGCGCTTTTCGCTTGAAGTGGTCGATGCGTTCGCGTCCGTCTGGGGTGCCGATCGCGTTGGCGTACGCGTGTCGCCGAGCGGCCGCTGGGGTGCCATCTCCGACAGCAATCCGGAGGCCACCTTCGGCTATTTTGCCGAACGGCTCAATGCTTATGGTCCAGCCTATCTGCATGTGATCGAACCGCGGGTAATGGGCACAGAAACGCTGGTCGAAGGTCAATCGCCGGTCGCGTCATCGTTCCTGCGCAAAATCTTCAAAGGCCCCATCATGGCAGCAGGTGGGTTCGACCGTGAAGGCGCTGAAGACATCCTGCAACGCGGCGACGCCGACCTCGTGGCATTCGGCCGCTGGTTTTCCTCCAACCCGGATCTGCCCGAGCGTTTCCGTCACGGGCATCCGCTGACGCAGTATGTGCGCGATGCGTTCTGGGGCGGAGACGAACGCGCGTATATCGACTTCATGCCGTTTGCCGCCTGAGTGGCAGCGGCCCGCAATATCGGCCTCGCCTGGCCCTTGCGCACGGCGATCAACTCAAGGAGCGTTTCCATGTCAAGCAACCTTCACCCAGCAGGCAAAACCGTCAAGGTCCCGGGCCCGGACCATCCGATCACCATTGAGCCGAACACGGCGCGCATCGTGGTCAGGCTCGCCGGCAAGGTAATCGCCGACACACGCGATGCGTTGACCCTGCGCGAGGCCGCCTATCCCGCCGCCCTGTACATCCCGAGAAAGGACGTGGATATGACGTTGCTGGAGCGCACCGCACACGCCACCTATTGCCCGTACAAGGGCGACTGCTCGTACTACTCGATCCCGTCGGGCGGCGAACGCTCGGCAAATGCGGTCTGGACGTACGAGAACCCGTATGCGGCGGTCGAACCGATCAAGGGTCACCTCGCCTTCTACCCCGACCGGGTAGACGCCATCGAGGTGGAAGTCTGAACGCCGGGAACCCATGAATTGCGGCGCGAGCGGCTACACAGACCACTCGCGCAAACCGATCAAGGATCAACCATGACAAGCCAACCTGTTGTACTCATCACCGGCGCACTCACCGGCATCGGCCGCGCCACCGCCTTTGCTTTTGCGCGTGACAAGGCCACCGTCGTCGTGTCGGGCCGCCGCGTCGAAGAAGGCCAGCATCTCGCCGAGGAGCTGCGTGCCACCGGAGCGCAAGCCGAGTTCGTGCAATCGGATGTACGCTTCGAAGACGACGTAAGCAGGCTGGTGGATGCCACCGTGGCGCGCTTCGGCCGGTTGGACGTGGCCGTGAACGCCGCCGGCACCGAGGGCGAAACGACGCCGGTGGTAGAGCAAACGTCCGAGCGCTACACGGCCGTCTTCGACACCAATGTGCTCGGTACGCTCCTCGCGATGAAACACGAACTGCGCGTCATGTCGGCGCAAGGCAGCGGCAGCATCGTCAACATCTCCTCGACCATGGGCTTGCGTGGTGCGGCCGGCCTCTCGCTGTATGTCGCCAGCAAGCATGCGGTGGAGGGTCTCACCAAGTCGGCGGCGCTCGAAGCCGCGGCATTCGGCGTGCGCGTCAACGCTGTCGCGCCCGGCCCTGTCGAGACAGCCATGCTCAACCGGCTGACGGCAAGCGTGGAGCGTAAGGCCGGCATGCTCGCGACCGTCCCGCTCAAGCGTGCTGGAGCCCCGGAAGAAATCGCTGAGGCGATTGTGTTCGTTGGGTCAGAAAAGGCTAGCTTCATGACTGGCGAAATTCTCAGGGTCAACGGCGGCAGAACCGCCGCGTAACGCTCACCGTTGGACGTCATACATGCTTTATTCGGCCCGGATAAATTGTCATTTATTTAGTTATCCCATATATATTAACGGACCCCATCGCCACCTTCATCTATACCGAATAACAGCTGGTCGCGCTTGGCTTTGACTCTCGGCCTGCCGACGCTTAGGAAAACACCATGCTTTACGAAATCCGCACTTATACGTTCAAGCCACTGCGGGGCGCCGATTGGCTCGCCTTGTACAAGAGCGAAGGCTTGCCGCTGCAGCAGGAATTCCTCGGTGAACTGATTGGCTTCTTCACGACAGAGATCGGCGATATCAGCCAGATCGTACATATCTGGGCCTATAAGAGCTTCGACGACCGGATAGAACGCCGCGACCGCATGGCTGCCGACAGCAGTTGGCAGGAATTCGGCCGCAAGGTGAAAGCGCTTGACATCCTCGTCAGCATGGAGTCAAGGATCATGCGTCCCACGAAGTTTTCGCCGCTAAAGTAGCCGCCCTGAAATATCAACTGTAACGGCATGGCATGTAGCGCCATGCACAACTGTCGAGGTGAATCCGATGTCCATTCCCGCGTTCGATGAGCTTCCCGCACCGCTCCAAAGTGTGCAAACGCGCCCGCTGTTTGTGATGCGCCTCGATGTCAAACCCATCGTAATGGTTGGTGCAACGCCCGGCCCGTTTCGACGCGTCGGGATCGTGCCATCCGGCACGTTCGCCGGCGAGCGTCTGTCCGGCAAGGTGCTGGACGGCGGCAGTGACTGGCAGACCGTGCGCAGCGACGGCAGCACCACGCTCGACGTGCGCCTGCTCCTCGAAACCGACGACGGCGTCCACATCACGATGGCCTACCGAGGCATTCGCCACGGTGCGACTGATGTGACCCAGCGGCTGGAAAAAGGCGAAGAGGTCGACCCGGCCAGCTACTACTTCCGCATCAATCCGATCTTCGAAGCACCGGCCGGCAAGTATGAATGGCTGAACCGCGTGATCGCAGTCGGCACGGGCCACCGGTTTGCGTACGGCCCGGTCTATAGCGTGTTTGAGGTCCTTTAACAACGGACCTGCATCGCAGCGAGTCTTCCTTGAGGTGGTTGGACCTCGTTCACGCATGCGATTGCCCGGCAAGCGCATCAACTCGATTGACGGCGCGAAACCCAACGACAGCAGCAGCGAATGCGTTAATTCTTAAGCTGGAAATCGGTCGCCGAACATCGGCAGGCCACTTGCGGATTGCGCCTCGGTTGCTTCGTCCTGCAACACATCCCAGTGTTCGGCGAGCCTGCCGTCCTCGAAGCGGACAACATCGGCTGCGATCCACGCGGCCGGTCTACCGTTGCCCGAGAAGCGGCCGTGTGCGATCACGTAGTCGCCTTCAGCCACGATCAGCTGGTTTTCGTAGCGCAGCGTGTCGGGCGCCGAGCGGATCAACGCAAACAGACCCTCGCGTCCCGGCGCGATGTGCGCGCTATGCTGAATATAGCGGTCCGACCAGAAGCGTTCCGCTGCCGCATAGTCGCGCTTGTTGAAGAGCGTATCGAACGCCTCGAGGACGAGGGCCTTGTTCTGCTCAGGTGTCGTTTTTCTCATGTCAGTCTCGATAAAAGTGAGTGAAATAAAATCGCCGCCCGCTTGGCCAGTTCGCGCCGAGACAGGCCATTCTTATTACGGATGTACTGCAAGCGGGTCGCTCGCCGCCGCTGGGGAAAACTCGGCGAACAATTCGAAATACTGAGTACCGCAACGAGCATACCCAACTCGCGGGTTTAGGCCCGGTGCCTCGGGTAAGTCCTGATAAAGTTTGTATAAAAACGATTGACGGCAAATTTGGCTCGTATATGCTGGTTCACAGGCGATCGTCATGCCTACGTCACAGACGCTCAACAGAGTGTGTTGCGACACAACGAACCCGGTTCGCGGAGGAAGTTGGCGATCATCCCGCGTCACGTTTCTTTAAACGCACGGTGCGTTTCTGGGGCGAGACGTTCAATACTTTCAACGTCGCTAGTCGAGTGTCATCGTGAGAGTCCGAGGCCCTTTGGTTAAGTGGGAACGTAGTCAGGCGAGATGTCTTCGTCCTGAAGGCGCCATCGCCAACGGCAGCAACGGCAGCCTTGCGTTTCGCCGCTTTCTGTCCGTCTTCAAGATCCTGTCTCGCCGTTCCGTCCGACGTCACAATTCCGTCTCTGCGCGCGCTTTCATAGCCGTGCGCACGGACGAAGTCGCTTCGCTGCTGCCGTAGCGCCTCTCTCCTATTTACCGTTCGGTTCATCTGTTTGCCTGAGCGCGCTTTCGTTGGCGTCTGCGCTTGTGCATGCATTGTTTCGTCTGTTGCCTGCGCATGTCTTCGTGGTCGCGCCAGATAACGGGCTGAATCGAACGGTCTCCCTGATCGCAACGCGCGGCCCGGTCCGCTAACGACCCCCGCCTGCACTTCTGGTTGCTTTGTGCCCTGCGCACGGCTGCGGAATCGTGCCGCGCCTGTTTTAACGTTGTTCGCGCCGCATCCCGCGGAGAACAAACACGTCCCCTAAATTGGTTATGCAAATCAGACCTCTGGTCGGCATTAGCGCAGACAGAACGATGCACGCCTGAACCGGTCCGCGCAAAAAACCGAGAGAACAATCATGCAAGACATCGACGAATTTCTGAAGCAACACCGCATTACCGAGATCGAAGCAATCATTCCCGACATGGCCGGGATCGCACGCGGCAAGATCATTCCGCGCAGCAAGTTCGAATCCGGCGAATCCATGCGCCTGCCGCAAGCGGTGATGATCCAGACCGTCACGGGGGATTACCCGGAAGACGGGTCGCTGACCGGCGTCACCGATCCCGACATGGTCTGCGTTCCCGATGCATCGACCATCCGTCTCATTCCATGGGCCGTCGATCCCACCGCGCAGGTGATTCACGACTGCGTTCACTTCGACGGCACGCCGGTGGCGATCTCGCCGCGCCGGGTACTGCGCCGGGTGCTCGAACTGTACAAGGCCAAAGGATGGACTCCGGTAATCGCGCCGGAACTCGAGTTCTATCTGGTCGACATGAACAAGGACCCGGATCTGCCACTGCAACCGCCTATTGGCCGGACCGGTCGTCCGGAGACGGGCCGTCAGGCGTACTCGATCGAAGCCGTCAACGAATTCGATCCGCTCTTCGAAGACATCTATGAGTATTGCGACATTCAGGAGCTGGAAGTCGACACGCTGATTCACGAAGTCGGCGCGGCTCAGATGGAAATCAACTTCATGCATGGCGATCCGCTCAAGCTCGCAGACAGCGTGTTCCTGTTCAAGCGCACGGTGCGCGAGGCCGCGTTGCGCCACAAGATGTATGCGACGTTCATGGCCAAGCCGATGGAAGCCGAACCGGGCTCGGCGATGCATATGCATCAGAGCCTTGTCGATGCGGAAAGCGGCCGCACTCTGTTCACCGGCCCGGACGGCAAACCGACCGGACTGTTCGACGGTTATATCGCCGGGCTGCAGAAATACACGCCTGCGTTGATGCCGATTTTCGCGCCGTATATCAATTCGTATCGCCGTCTGTCGCGCTTCATGGCGGCGCCAATCAACGTGCAGTGGGGTTACGACAACCGCACCGTCGGCTTCCGGGTTCCGCATTCGAGGCCGGCTGCGCGCCGCATCGAAAACCGCATTCCGGGCGTCGACTGCAATCCGTACCTCGCAATTGCCGCTACGCTCGCGGCCGGCTACCTCGGCATGACCCAAGGCTTGCGTCCTACCGAGCCGCTGATCAGCGACGGCTACGAACTGGCCTACCAACTGCCACGCAATCTCGAAGATGGGTTAACGCTGATGGGCGCGTGCGAACCGATCGCCAAAGTGCTCGGCGAAAAATTCGTCAAGGCCTACCTGGCACTGAAGGAAACCGAGTACGAGGCGTTCTTCCGCGTGATCAGTTCGTGGGAACGCCGGCATCTGCTGCTGCACGTCTAAGACGCACCTGAGCAAAGAGAACAACTGGAGGCAATATGAGCTACAGAACAGAAGAAGTCGCGTATGTGCAACCGGTCCGGCCGACCGCAGCCGCGCAGGTTTCGCAACAGCGCAGCACTGCAGAATATCGTGCTCTCGACGCGGCGCACCACATCCATCCGTTTTCGGACATGGGCTCGCTGAACAAGACCGGCAGCCGCGTGATCGTGAAGGCCAAGGGCGTGTACTTGTGGGATTCCGAAGGCAATCAGATCATCGACGGCATGGCGGGCCTGTGGTGCGTGAACGTCGGCTATGGCCGCAAGGAACTCGCCGACGCCGCTTACCGGCAGATGCAGGAACTGCCCTATTACAACACCTTCTTCAAGACCACGCATCCACCGGTGATCGAACTGTCCGCGCTGCTCGCGGAACTGGCGCCGGCGCCATTCAACCATTTCTTCTATTGCAATAGCGGCTCGGAAGGCAACGACACCGTGCTGCGCATCGTTCATCAATACTGGGCGACGCAAGGCAAGCAGGCGAAAAAATACGTGATCTCGCGCAAGAACAGCTATCACGGCTCGACGATCGCCGGCGGCACGCTCGGCGGCATGGGCTACATGCATGAGCAGATGCCGTCGAAGGTAGAGAGCATCGTCCACATCGATCAGCCGTATTACTTCGGTGAAGCCGAAGGCAATCTGACGCCTGAAGAATTCGGTCTCGCCCGTGCGCAGCAGCTCGAAGCGAAGATCCTCGAGATCGGCGCGCAGAATGTCGCCGCGTTTATCGGTGAGCCTTTCCAGGGGGCTGGCGGCGTGATTTTCCCGCCGTCCACGTACTGGCCGGAAATCCAGCACATCTGCCGCAAGTACGACATCCTGCTGGTCGCAGACGAAGTGATCGGCGGTTTCGGCCGCACCGGCGAATGGTTTGCGCATCAGCACTTCGAGTTCGAACCCGACCTCATCACGCTCGCCAAGGGTCTGACGAGCGGCTATGTGCCGATGGGCGCGGTGGGTCTGCATGACCGCGTCGCCAGGGCGATCATCGAAAACGGCGACTTCAATCACGGCCTCACCTACTCCGGCCATCCGGTCGCAGCGGCCGTGGCTATCGCCAACCTGAAGCTCTTGCGCGATGAAAAAATCGTCGGGCGCGTCAAAAGCGATACCGGCCCGTACTTCCAGAAGAAACTGCGCGACACCTTCGCGAACCATCCGATCATCGGCGATATCTCCGGGGTCGGGCTGGTGGCCGGCCTGCAACTCGCGCAGGAACCGAAAACGCGCAAGCGTTTTGCGAACGGCGGCGAGGTCGGCACAATCTGCCGCGACTTCTGCTTCAACGGCAATCTGATCATGCGCGCCACCGGTGACCGCATGCTGCTGTCGCCGCCGCTCGTGATCACGAAGCAGGAAATCGACGAGATCGTCTCGAAGGCGAAAAAGGCCATTGACGCGACCGCACAACAACTCGGAATTTCGTAACGACCGTTCTTTTCCGGCATGGGCGCATCACAACGCGCGCTCATGCTGTGGCTCCTCCGATGCACTGATTCGGCACGTCACCGCATTGCCCTGTGCACCTCTGTCGTGCGTGAACAGCGTCATGTGGTGCGGCAACCGCTCTACGGCGGTCTCGCCAGCGCCCCAAAAAATCACCGCTGCGGTTTGATAACGGACCATTCTTTCGTAATTCGCAACCATGGCACGCCTTTTGCATTCGCTCAATTCAAGTAACTTGAATGCTAATCCAATAGATTGAATTTGATGAAAGGGGAATGTCGGTGGGCATCAAAAAGCTTTCGAAGGTAATGGGATTCGCAGCGCTCGGCTGGTCGCTGCTGGCAGGTTCGGCTTTCGCGAAAGACGTCGTCAAGATCGCATTCATTGGGCCGCTAACCGGTGGCGTGTCGTCAATTGGCTTAGGCGGCCGCAACTCCGCGGACCTCGCCGTGCGCTTGCGCAATGCGGACCCGAAGACCAAATATCAATACCAGCTGGTTGCGCTCGACGATGAGTGCAAACCGAACGTGGGTGTGCAGGTCGCCACGCAAGCAGCATCGGACAACAGCATCGTTGCCGGCGTGACGAACTTCTGCTCGGCCGTCGCGGTGGCGAGCGTGGACGTATACCATCGCTTCAACCTGCCGGTCGTGGTGTGGGGCGCCGTGCTGCCCGATGTCACATACGCCAATGACTACAAGGAAGTCCACCGGGTCAACGGCACCATGATCAACCAGAGTCAGGTCGCCGCGAAATTCATGACGGGTCTCGGCTACAAGAAGTTCGTGATCATCCACGACACGACCGACTACGGCAACGGCCACAACAAGTACTTCAGCGAGGCGCTGACCAAGGATGGCGGCCAGATTCTCGCCGACATCGGCGTGTCGGAGGACCAGCAGGACTTCACGACCGAACTGACCAAAATCCGCGAGCTGAAGCCACAGGTCGTGTATTTCGGCGGCCTGACGCCAATCGGCGTGCGTATCCGTACGCAGATGCAGAAGCTCGGCATCAATGCGCAGTTCGAGGGCACCTCCGGCATCAAGTCCGACGCCTACATCAACGGCGCCGGCCAGGCCGTCGCTGAAGGCTCGTTGTCGTTCCTCGAAGGCGCACCTACCGACAAGCTGCCGGGGGGCGCGTACTTCCTCACGCAGTACAACGCCCAGAAATACGCCGAGCCGCCGGAAGCCTATGGCGCATTTGCATTCGCGGCGACGAACCTGATCATCGATGCAGTCGAAAAGGACGGTCCGAACCGCCACAAGGTACGCGACACCCTGAACCACACCAGCAACGTCGATACGATCATCGGCCAGGTCACGTTCGACGATCATCGCCAGAACATCGTGCCGCTCGTCACCAAGTACGTCGTGCAGGACGGCAAGTGGGTGATCTGGGAGGACAGTGCGTACGCGAAGGGCCAACGGAAACTACAAGGTCTGTGACCCGCGGCGGGCCGTCTGGTCCACTTGACGCGGTCCGCCCGATTACCGACGCGGCACAGCCTATGCGCCGCGCGGCTGGATAATCCGCTCGATAAGGCAATGATGGATGCGTTAGGGCAGTACATAGTCAACGGGCTCATGCTCGGCATGATTTACGCGATGGTCGCGGTTGGGTTCACACTCTTTTTCGGTGTGCTCGACGCGATTCAGTTTTCGCACGGCGATGTGTTGATGGTCGGCGCATTCGCCGGCCTCGCCGCGTCGCTTGGCGTGTCGGCGCTCGGTATCAGTTCGCCATGGGTGCAACTGGTGGCGGTGGTGGTATGCGCCGTGGTCGTGACCGGCCTTCTGGGTGCAGCGATCGCACGTTTTCTGATCCTGCCGCTGCATCGGGCGCCGCCGCTCAACACGTTGCTGGCGACCTTGATGCTTGGCTCGGTACTGCGCGAATGCGTGCGTCTGTTCTATCCGGACGGCGCCAATCCGAAACCGTTTCCGGCGCTGCTGCCCACCTCGTTTGTGAAACTCGGCAGCTTTGCGCTGCGCGTCGATAACATCATCCTGCTGTTGACCGGGCTCGTCGTGATCGTCGGGCTGCATCTGCTGATCACACGGACCCGGCTCGGCCTGTCGATCCGCGCTGTCGCGCAGGATGGCGAAACCGCGCGGCTGATGGGCATCGACTTCAGCGCGGTCGTCCTGCTGACGTTCGGCCTGGGTTCGGGCATCGCTGCGCTGGCCGGCGTGATGAACGGCCTTTATTACAACGAGATCAATTTCAACGAAGGACTGTTGCTTGGCGTCATCGGCTTTTCGGCAGCCATTCTAGGCGGCCTCGGCAACGTATACGGCGCAATTCTCGGTGGCTTTCTGTTCGCCGGCCTTGAGGTGCTTGGCAGTTCCGCCCTGCCCGCCCTGGTTCCCAACATTCCCAGCGCCTACAAAGACGTATTCGCGTTCGCTGTCGTCATCATTCTGATGGCGTGGAAACCGACGGGGCTGATTGCCGAACAAATGAGTGAACGAGTATGAGTACGATGACCCCATCTCTCGCACGCGGTCGTGGCCGCGGCGGCGTTGCCCTCCAGATCGCGCTGGCTCTCGTCATTACCGTCTACCTGTGGCTGTTTCTGCAGGCACAGTCGCAAATCGAAGTGTGCGTGCTGCTGGTGGTCGCGGCCGTGGCGGTGTTTGCCGCGAGCCGATTCGGACTCACCGGGCGGATCGAAACCGCAACGCGCACGAGCCCACGCGCCGGACCGTGGTGCGCGCTGGTCGGCACGCTTGCGCTGATCGCCGCATTTTACGACGTGCACTATGTGCTGCTACTCATCTGCACGGTGTTGCTGTTCTCGACAGCCTGCCTCGGTCTGACCGTGCAGTTCGGCTATGTGGGCATAGCCAATTTCGCCGGCGCCGCCTTTTTCGGCATCGGCAGCTATACGATCGCCGTGCTGGCGGCCCGTACAGGTATCCCGCACCTGCTGCTGATCGTGCTGTCCGGTGTGGTATCGGCCGCGATCGGTTCGATCCTGATTCTGCCGGTCCTGCGTACGCGCGGCCACTATGCGGCGCTAGTGACGATCGCGTTCGGCATCCTGTTCCAGACTTTCGTCGAAGTGAACAACCTGCTCGGCGGACCGCAAGGGCTGCACCTGCCTGGCATCACGCTGTTCGGCTATTCATTCGGTGACGGACTCGAACTGTTCGACCAGGACGTGTCGTTCTACGTCCCCTATGCCCTCCTCAGCCTCGTGATCTTCGGCGCGGCGTATGTGGTCATCAAGAGGCTCGAGAGGTCCTGGATCGGCCTTAGCATGGATGTCGTGCGCACCGACGAGACGGCCGCGGCAACCTTCGGCATTCACATTGCACGCTGGAAAGTGATCGCCTTCATGCTCGGCAATTTCCTCGCCGGCGTCGCGGGCAGCGTGTACGGCATGATGACCGGCTTCGTGTCGCCCGACAATTTCACCTTCAGCGATTCGCTATTGCTGGTGTCGATTGCGGTGCTGGGCGGCCTCGGCAATCCGCTTGGCCTGGTGCCGGCGGCTTTCATCGTGCTGGTGCTGCCGCAGAAGCTGCAGTTCATCCAGGAGTACCGTTTTCTGTTCTACGCAGTGGTCGTGATCGCGATCCTGCTGTTCCGCCCGGATGGTTTGCTGCCGCGCCGAACCCGGCAGTTCTTCAACAATGAGGTGTCGCGATGACCGCACCCCAATCCCTCGTGCAAGCGCAAGACGTGACGATGCGCTTCGGCGGACTCACGGCGCTCGACAACCTCACGCTCGATATTCGCGCGGGCGAAGTGCTGGGCCTGCTCGGGCCGAACGGTTCGGGCAAGACCACGTTCTTCAATGTGCTGACAGGCATCTACAAGGCGAGCGCCGGTGCGATCCGTTTCAACGACAAGCTCCTGACGGGTCTGCGTCCACAGGAAATCTACCGCGCGGGCATCTCGCGCACGTTCCAGCGTTCGCGCCTGTCGTTGCCGTTGACCGTGTTCGACAACATCGTCATTGGCGACTACCAGCACCTGCAGCGCGGTATGATCTTCAATCTGTTCCGGCGCGCGGCGTTTCGCGCCGAATATGAGCAAGCCGTCGAACGGGTCCGCCAGCTACTGGCGATTTTCAGCCCACCACTGCTCGATCGGCTGTTCGAACCGGTCGAGACGTTCTCGATGATCGACCGGCGCCGTATTGAGGTCTGCCGTGCGCTGATGAGCGGTCCACAACTGCTGCTGCTCGACGAGCCATCGGCCGGCATGACGCACGATGAGACCCATGAACTGATGGACGACATCCTCGAAGTGCGCGGCAAGCTGCGCAACCTGACGGTCGTATTGATCGAACATGACATGAACGTGATCGAGCGCGTGACCGAGCGCTGCATCGTATTCAGCTACGGCAAAAAAATCGCCGATGGCAGCTTCGCGCAGATCACCGCGGACCCGGTGGTTCAAACGGCCTATCTGGGAGAGGCGGCATGAGCAAGCTGCAGATCCGCAATCTACGCACGGGCTACGACAAGGTAGATGTGCTGCACGACGTTTCGATCGACGTCGCGCCAGGCAAGATCACGTGCATCCTCGGCGCCAACGGCGCAGGCAAAAGCACGCTGATCCGTTCGATCCTCGGACTGACACTGCCGCGCGCGGGGCAGGTGCTCTGGGATGGCGCCGATCTCACCGGCGAGAAAACCCATCGCATCATTGCACGCGGGATCGCCTGCATTCCGGAGGGGCGCAAGGTCTTTCCGCGCATGAGTGTCGAGGAGAATCTCATGCTCGGCGCCTATCTGGAGAAAGGTGGCGCGCAGTTGCGTGAACGGATCGAGCGCGTCTATGAGATTTTTCCGCGCCTGCGGGAGCGCGCGCGCCAGTTCACCGGCACGATGTCGGGCGGCGAGCAGGCGATGGTATCGATCGGCCGCGGCCTGATGGCCGCGCCCCGGCTGCTCCTCATCGACGAGCCCTCGCTTGGGCTGTCGCCGCTGTTCGTCAAGGAAAACTTCAAGGTCATCAAGCAGATCAACGAGCTTGGCACCACTGTGCTGCTGGTCGAACAAAACGCCCACCAGACCCTGGCGATTTCGCACTACGGCTACGTGCTGTCGCAAGGGCGCGTCGTTGCGTCCGGCACCGCGCAGCAGTTGGCCGACAACAATGACGTACGCGCCGCCTATTTCGCCTGACCACCTGACTACAGGAAACACGGTATGACTGACATTCTTGCATTGAGCGTACGCGAACTCGCCCACCAGGTAGCACAGCGCACATTGAGTGCGGAAGCGGTAGCGCACGCCTATATCCAACGGATCGAAGCGCAGGAGGCGGTGCTGCACGCGTGGCAATACTTCGATGCGGCGCAGGTGCTCGTGCAGGCGCGCGGTATCGATGCGGCAAGTAGTGCAGCCGGGCCGCTTGCCGGAGTGCCGGTCGGGGTCAAGGACGTGATGGACACCGCCGATATGCCGAGCGGCTATGGCTCACCGATCTACGCGGCACATCGCCCCCTGGTTGACGCGGCCGCGGTGGCTGCGGTACGCGCCTCCGGCGGGATCGTGCTGGGCAAGACCGTGACGACCGAATTTGCCACGTTCAAACCAGGACCGACCGTGAACCCGCGTTCGCCCCGTCTGAACGAACCGCACACGCCGGGTGGCTCGTCGAGCGGTTCGGCCGCCGCGGTGGCCGCCGGCATGGTGCCGGTCGCGTTCGGCACGCAGACCGCGGCGTCGATCGTCCGGCCGGCTTCGTACTGCGGCGTCGTCGGTTACAAGCCGACCTTCGGTACGTTGCCGACTGCCGGCGTCAAGCCGCTATCGCCGAGTCTCGACACGATCGGCGTACTGACCCGCCGCGTGGATGACGCGGCCTTCTTCGTGGGGATTCTCGCGCGGCGCGATTTCGTCATCGAGAAGGCCGGGTCGCTGCGGGTCGGCGTGTGCTCGACGCCGTACTGGGATGCCGCGACGCCGGCCAGCCGCCAG
>JBEKNG010000024.1:0-15776 GCA_049523075.1 Paraburkholderia sp. | reverse complement strand
TCACTGGTGTCGAAGCGGACGTCTTCGCACCTTGCGCACTCGGCGGATCGATCACGGAGTCGGTCGCGGCGCAGTGCCAGTTCAAGGTGGTGGCGGGCGGTGCGAACAATCAGTTGATCTCGCTTGCTGAGGGCGACGTCCTGCATCGACGCGGCATTTTCTATGCGCCGGACTTCCTCGTGAACGCGGGCGGCATCATCAGTTGTGTGCGGGAGTATGAGGGCTCCGGGGAAGAGCAGGCGGTGCTCGCCGAAGTCGCGAAGATCGGCCCGCGCGTCTTTGAACTGGCGGAGCGCGTGAAGGCGACCGGCATCGCGCCGGCGCGCGCCGCGGTGGCGTGGGCTCGCGAAAAGATGGTGGCCTGCTAACGCGAGGATTGCCGCATTCACCGCACCGATGCGCGGCCGCTACTGGCTTAGATGCGCCAGCGCATCGCGCATCGGTTGACTCGAAATAACAATGGGACCGGTGAACGGCGTATCCAGGTCGACGATCACGTATACCGCCGACGCAATCGACAATGCCCCAAGCGTGATCATGACCAGCGCCAGCGCGTTGCGGGGAGCAATCAGGCCGAAGCTCAGAAAGATGACGAACAGCCAGAACGCTAGCGTTATGAAGAACGGCTGTGAAATCTTGCTGTGCGCTTCTTCAATCAGTTTCCAGCGCGCCTTCACGATAGTCTCGTATTGCTCCATGCTCTGGTCCAGCAGCCGCTCGTGAAAGGTATCCGGCGCGGACATCTGGCGTAACTTCTGGCCGGCGAGATTGAGCATGTCGCCGAGCCGCGTATCTTCCAGTTTTTCCGAGTTGTTCTCCGCCGGGATGTCTTTCGGATAGTAGTCGCCGGCAGGGCGCGGTTCAGACGGCCAGGTGCTGGCGATGGCTGCTGCTGTGTAGGCGCGCAGTAGTTGGCGTACCTCGCTCGCGTCCGCGCCGTATTGGCGCAAGGTGGCATTGAGCTGGATCAGGTCGGCGGAGTAGGTACGAAAGTCGTCGCCGACCGTATCGAAGCTGTTTTTGGCGGATGCTGTCATCAGTCCCAGCACCAGCGCCGCGAAGGTGACGAGCATGCCGATCACCAACTGGATGAGCTGAACCGTTTCGTGGGCCTTGTGCTCTTCCGGAAGCAAGGGTTTCACCATCACGCCTACCCCCGTGCCGATCAGAAGCAGCGCGAATACCAGTAAGGCCGAGCCAATCTCGTACATGGGGCATGACTCCGCGGAACGTCGCTTCGCTACTTTCCATCAACTCCCACGCGGGACCACCTCGGGGAGTGCCGGTCCATCCATACCTTTCCTGCAGCCCTGCCCGCAGAGGTTAAATGAATCATCTGACCACAGCATAAAGTTTTCTTTAAGTTGGCCGTAAACCATCTGTGTGGCGTTCGCTTAAATTTTAATCATCAAGTTGCGGACCTTGGCCAACGGGCTTGGGCGCAGCATGCCTGTCCGAACCTTCTCGCTGATTGCAGGTCAGGCCGCCCAATGGAGATTTTCCCATGTTGAACAAGCTGTCGATCCGCGCCTGTCTCACCCTGATGATCGCCTTTTTCGGCGTCGTCCTGTTGATCGGAGCGGCGGCCGGCCTGCTCTCGCTGCGCGCCAGTAACGATTCGCTGCAGCAGATGTACACGGTGGACACACCTGCGGTCGCCGATCTCGAAGGCAGCGCCGGCCAGTTGCTGCGCCTGCGCCTCGCGCTGGCGACGTACGCTTCGCTGGTCGACCTGAACGACCAGGATGGCGCCTCAGCGGTTCTGCAGCGCTTCGACCAGTATCTGAAGGTGTCGAATGACCGCCTTGCCCACTATATGAGCCGTGCCGGTTCGGACGACGAAGAACAGCGTCTCATCAAGGATATGCAGGACAAGCGCGACATCTTCCTGCACGAAGGGGCCGAGCCGGCGATGGCCGCGCTGAAGTCCGGCGACAAGGCGACCTTCCAGCAACTGCAGGCGCATAAGCTGCCCTCGCTCTACAGTGCGTATGAAAAGTCGATGCTCACGCTGGAGCAACTGCAACTGGACCATGGCGCGCAGCGCTATCAGGACGCGCAGGACCGCTTCTTTGCGATTAGCGTCGCGGTTGCGGTGGGCATGGTGCTGGCACTGGTGCTTGCGTGGCTCGCGCGGATGGTGCTGGTGAGGGCGATCGTCCACCCGGTGGATGCGACGATCGGTCAGTTTCAGCGCATCGCCGAGGGCGACCTGACGGGCCGCATCGAAGTCATCAGCGACAACGAAATGGGCAAGCTCGCGGCCGCGCTGCGCAAGATGCAGGACTCGCTGATCTCGACGGTCAATACCGTTCGTCAGGGTACCGAATCGATCGACAGCGGCGTCAGCGAAATTGCCGCCGGCAACACCGACCTTTCGCAACGTACCGAAGAGCAGGCGGCCTCGCTCGAAGAGACCGCGGCGAGCATCGAAGAGCTGACCTCCACCGTCAAGCAGACCGCTGAAAACGCCAAACAGGCAAGCTCGCTCGCACAGGGCGCCTCGAGCCTGGCAGCACAGGGCGGCGAGCTCACACAGCAGGTGGTCGGAACGATGAATCACATGGTCGACGATTCGCGCCGGATTGCCGACATCGTCGGGGTGATCGAAGGCATTGCATTCCAGACCAATATTCTCGCGCTCAACGCAGCGGTCGAAGCGGCCCGCGCCGGCGAGCAGGGTCGCGGCTTCGCGGTGGTCGCGAGCGAAGTGCGCTCGCTCGCCCAACGTAGCGCGGGGGCCGCCAAAGAGATCAAGACGCTGATCAACGATTCGACTGCACGCGTGCAAACCGGCGCGCAACTGGTCGAGCGCTCGGGCTCGACGATGACCGAGATCGTCAACGCGATCGCTCGCGTGAGCGCGATCATGGCCGAGATTGCCGGAGCCGCGACAGAACAGAGCACCGGTATCGATCAGGTCAACCTCGCCGTCGCACAGATGGACGAAGTCACGCAGCAGAACGCGGCGCTTGTCGAACAGGCTGCGGCGGCGGCCAGTTCACTGGAGGATCAGGCGCGTCGTCTGACGGCGGCAGTCGCGGTGTTCCGTACGGATTCATCGGCAGCGGATGGCCGGGTACGTCCGGTAGCGGGCAATGTGCGCGCAGGCGCGCGCCGCGCGGAACCGGTCGCGGTGTAGATAGTTCGTCCTGAAGGGCGGCGTGCTCATGCCGCCTGAGCGGCTTCACGCTTAAGGCTGCGCGGCATAGTATTTCGCCAGCCCGTCGATTTCCTGCTGAGTCAGATGCCGAGCGACGTTGCGCATCTGCTCGTTGATATCGTTGTGACGTTCGCCGCTCGCGAACCGCTGCATTTGCGCGGCCAGATAGATCGACGACTGGCCGCCGAGCCACGGCGCCGCGCCCTTGCGATCGAGCTGGCCGTGACAGGCGGCGCACGGCGCGATGTTGCGGATCGGGTCGCCCTGCATCGCCAGCTTGACCGCGTCCGCATCCTGCGCTGCGTCTGTAGCGCGAGGTTCCGCCGGCGCGGCCCGCTCCAACGACGCGTAATACGCCGCCAGATCGTGCAGATCCTGATCGCTGCGATCGTGGATGATCGGCTGCATGATCGCGTTGGCACGCAGTCCATTCTGGTAGTCGCGCAATTCCTTGTAGATCACATCCGCATACTGACCGGCGAGCGCCGGCGCCGTGACCTGCACGGTGCCGAGTACACCGTGGCACATCGAACAGTTCTGCGTCGCGATAGTCGCGCCGCGGCCGATGGAACCCGCGTCCACGCTCACATGCCGCGGCGGTGGTAGCACGACGACCTCGCTCGGCGCAGGCCCCGCGACGTTCGCACCGCCGCCGTACCAGCTCGACGGTGCGCCTGCCGCGCTGCAGATGGTTGCCCACAAGCCGTGCCCGCTGAAATCGCCGTTGGCCGACGGCAGCCAGATAAAGCCGATCAGAATGGATATCACCGCCAGCGCAATCGTGCCGCCCACGCTCGTCACGAACCATGGGTTGCGCATGCTGAAGACGCGTTCGTGGTTCATCGCTGGGCTCCGACGACGACCGCCGGCACGGAGGTCTGCTGCAGCCGCAATAACTGGAAGATCGGTACGCTGTAGTTGACGACAGTGAGGGCGATCATCAACCCGACCCACAGGCCGAAGCTATTCAGTGCGGCGGGTACATGATCCACCGGATGGGTGGCGAGACTAAAGCGGAATTCCTTCGGTTGCGTGAGCGGTCCCAACTGCGACTTCGCGAGTATGTAGATGAACAATACGCCCGAGATGACCAGCACAAAGCCGCCGATCGCCGACATCGCCACCCAGATGGCCTGCTGTTCGAGGCCGGGCGCGCTGTAGTCGTAGTAGGCCATGCGTCGCGGCGCGCCGAGCAGGCCCACGTAGTGCCACGGCAGCGTGACGACCATCATGCCGATGAACCACAGCCACAGCTGGGTGCGTACGAGGCTTAGCGAACACAGCGCTCGTCCGGTCAGTTGCGGCCACAACTCATACGCGATGGCGAAATACATGATGACGATTGCGCCGCCGAAGATCAGATGGAAATGGCCCGTGACCCACTGCGTGTTGTGGATGGTCGAATTCAACTGATAGCTCATGTTGATGAGGCCGCCTGCGCCCCCCAGACCCAGCATCACGAACGAGAACGCCAGCACCAGCATCATCGGATTGCGCCACGGCAGCGCGGTCAGCCAGCCGAACGCGCCGGTGCCACCGCGCAGACGTCCGGCGATTTCGACCGACGCACAGATCGTGAACACGGTAAGCAGCGTCGGCACGGATACCATCCCCGTGAATACCGCGTGCAGGAACTTGAAGCCCGCGCCGACCTGCGGATCGGCAAACAGATGGTGAATGCCGATCGGCATGGCGAAGATCAGGAACAGAATGAACGACACGCGCGCCATCGAATCGCTGTACAGGCGCCCACCGATCGCGCCCGGCACCATCGTGTAGTAAGCGATATATGCGGGAATCAGCCAGAAGTAGACGATGGCATGCAGCGTCCACGAGAACAGCACGCGGGAGAGGCCGGCATCGATGGTGGCCTTCCAGCCGAATGCGACCGGGAGGATCTGCAGCAGGATTTCCAGAGCCGCGCCGATGGCGGTCCATGCCCACAGATAGGCGCCCGCCACGTTGGCGAACATCGCGAGCGGCACGGGCCTGCCTGGATTGGCGCGCTTCCAGACACGCAGATTCACATGCATCAGCGCGACCCAGATCCATGAACCCACCACGACCAGCACCACGCCGAGGTAATAGAGCGGACTGCCGATCATCGGCGGATAGAACGTGAAGAGCACCGACGCCTGGCCCATGGAGACCGGTACCATCGCGACCACTGCTCCCACCGCCAGTACAAAAAACGCGGCCCACGCCCATTTGAGTCCTATCAGCGGCTGGCGCAACGCGAGCTCGACGATCGCATAGCCGAAGCCCATCGCGACGAGGGTCGGCAGCACGTAAGCCATGACCGTGCCGTGCGCGGTCACCGAGCGATAGTAGAGCTCGGGATTGCCCACCCACGGCAATAGCGGGCTGCGCACCAGCATCTGCCACGAACCGAGAAAGAGCGCCAGCAGAAACGCAATGAAGGCGAGCCAGAAGTGCGCGAGAACGAGTCGCTTAGCGAGAAACACAGCTCAGCCTCCTTGATTGTCGTGCCTGCGCGAAGAACGCGGCCTTGTCGATCACCTTCACGTGCGCCCACATCGTTTGATGGCCGAAGCCGCAGAATTCGTGGCACGGCATCAGATGATCCCCAGGATGAGCGAAGCTCGTGGCGAGCGTCGAGATGTAGCCCGGCACGACCATCGTGTTGATGTTGGTGTCCGTGACCAGCAACCCGTGCACGACGTCCGCGCTGGTCGTGCGGAAGGTCACCGGCGTGTCGGTGGGAACCAGCAGGCACTGCGGCGTGAACGAATACTGTTGCGCGATAAAGCGCACTACGACCGAGCCATCCGCTTCGACCGCGGATCCCAGGTTATCCTCGACGAATTCGCCGGATAACTGCAGGCGAGTGGGATCAACGGTCTCGACACGCGACGGCGGCATCATGGCCCAATGCAGGCCGGAAAACACGATCACGATCAGCATGAGGAGGATCAATGCCGCCGCGAATATTGCCCAGCGCCGTTCGGCGCGCAGAGCGACCGCGTGGCCGCTAGTGGGATGGTCAGGGGAGGGAGTCGCCATGATCAGTGAACAATCCCGCGCGGCAAAAAGACGAAGAGGTAGAAGCCGACCCAGATCGCCATTACGATCAGCGTGGCAACGCCGGCCACGGCGATCGCGCCATGCGGTCCGGCTGCTACGACGCGTTCGACCTCGTCATCAGAGGGTGGCGCGGCGCTCAGGTTGTCTTTGTCGTCCATCTGAAGGATCTCCGGAACAACGTTTGAAACAGTTACGCTGGCTCATGGCTGCTTTGGCAGTCGACTTGGCGCATGGCTCAATGCAGCGGCGCCTTGCGCAGTTCGTTGACCTCGCGCTCCGTCACCGGCGCGCCATGATTGCCCCAGGCGGTGCGGATGTAAGTCACGACGGCGGCGGCGTCCGTGTCGCTCAACTCCTGGCCGAAGGGCGGCATGCCGTACGGCTCGGGATTGCGTTGCGTCCCAGGCGGGAAACCACCGTTCAGGACGATGCGGATCGGGTTGACGGCCGAATTCATTTCGATCGACTGGTTGCGCGCGAGCGGCGGGTAATGCTGCACGTGACCTTCGCCATTCGCGCCGTGACACAGCGCGCATTTGCCCGCGTAGATCTGACCGCCGAGTTCGAACACCTTGGTGTTGGTCGGCGCAGACGGTCCGGCTTTGCGGCCAGGGTCGTTGTCCGGCAGCGTCTTCAGATAGGCGGCCATCGCCTTGATGTCGTCGTCGGTCATGTACTGCAGGCTGTGATAGGTGACCTCGGCCATCGGTCCGTACACGGCGCCGCGATCGGAGATGCCGGCCTGCAGCAGATCGACGATGTCCTTTACGCTCCAGTCGCCGAGGCCGCCGTCCTTGTCGGAGGTGAGCGACGGCGCGTACCAGTTCTGTACCGGAATCAGACCACCCGCGAACTGATCGCGCTGCGACGAGCCGCCGAGCAGGTTGATCTTCGTGTGGCATAACGTGCAATGGCCGAGCCCTTCGACCAGGTACGCGCCGCGGTTCCATTCGACCGAACGCTTCGGGTCCGGCTGGTATGCGCCTTCGCGGAAATACAGCGTGCGCCAACCGAGCAGCAGCTTGCGCTGGTTGAAGGGAAATTTCAGCGCCTGCGGGCGGCTAGGTTCACGCACCGGCGGCACCGACTTAAGGTAGGCGAAGATCGCATCGGAATCCTCGCGCGTGACCTTGGTGTATTGCGCGATTGGCATGGCCGGGTAGAGCAGCTTGCCGTCCGGCGTGATGCCGGTGCGCATCATGTGGAAGAAAGCGTCCGGACTCCATGTGCCGATGCCGTACTGCGCGTCCGGGCTGATGTTTGGCGAATACAGCGTGCCGAACGGCGTGTCCATGGCGAGGCCGCCGCCGAACATCTTGCCGCGCGGCGCGGTGTGGCATGCGATGCAGTCGCCGGCGCGTGCGAGGTATTCGCCGCGCTTGACGATGTCGGGGCGGCTGTCGGCGGTGGCGCTGGCTGTGGCGTCGTCGCTCGCGGCGAACGTTGGTTGCATCAATGACGAAAGCGCGGCGCCCAGCGCCACCACGGCCGCTAAACGAAGGGAGATCGGCTTCATCGCGGTTGACTCCCGCATGCCAATGGCAACGCAGCGGCGCTCACAGGTGCCGGCCGCGGATCGGTTGGCCGCGGCTGGCGCGCGAGCCAATTCGACACCGCAGTGATGTCCTTATCGGTCAACTTGACGGCGATCGAATGCATGCAGTCCGGCGCGATTGCATGACGCGTGCCGGAACGCCAGGTTCCCATCTGTCCGGCGATATAGCTGGCGTGCAGACCGAGCAGTCCCGGGATGCCGGGCTGCGTGCCGGTCAGCCGCGCACCATGGCAGGCCGCGCACGCGGGCAGCTTGCGGGCGGGGTCGCCGTGCGTGACGAGCCGCTCGCCGTATGCGAGCGCCTCGGGCGAAACGCTGCCGGTGTCTGCATTCGGATAGGGCGGCTGCAGGTCCGCGAAGTACTGGCTGATCTTGCGCAGATAGTCGTCGGGCAGGAAGGCGATCAGATATCCCATGGGCGGATAGGTGCGGCCGCCGTCGCGAAACGAGATCAGCTGGTTGAACAGGTAGTCAGCCGGTTTGCCGGCGATGCGCGGGAAGTAGTCGTTGTTGCGCCCCTGGCCCTGCGCGCCGTGGCAGGACGTACAGGCTCGCACGCGCTCGTCCATTGCCGAGGGTATGGAGGCTGCTGCGTCGGTGGCGGCGAGTGTCTCGCAGGCCCACGCACTGCAAATCATAAACAGAAGTGAGGATCCGATAGTTCTGCAATGCACGCCAAGCCTCGTCGGGGAAAACGCGTTGGTGACGCAATCTCTCATGCATGCGAATTCCGATGCATGACAGCCCTTCAAACCTGCTTTAGAACGCGACAGCGAAACGGAGAAACAAAACGGATTTGATCAATATGGTGCGCAGTGCAAAATAATAAGATCGAATGTTTACTTTTCCAGATAATTGTTCGCGTGAAATGTCTGTGGGGTGAAGACTTCGGATTGGCACGTCCGGTTGTGTCGCGCGGCATAACAACGGCAGCGACCGCGGTAATCACGACGGCAACAGCGTACGGCGAGATTGCGAGCGCCTTCCGCCAGCGTCAGCGCGCGCAAGCAAGCCATTCCTGGAGACACCGGTTAATCATAGACGGCATCCCGAGCGCTTTCAAACCCCTATTCTCGCGGCAGCGCGATGGGCGCTGCGCGCTCCGTCCTGTGCGCTGTGCGCTCAACTAAACAGCCGCACCAAAGTGGCGCGCCCATTGCTGACGTGCTCGCTTTCGCCCGGGGGCCTAATATCCGTGATTGGCGCCGCGCGTGCGGCTTCCCGCTGCAACGGATGGTACAGGGGGTGGGCTTTGCCGCCAATGCCAGCTTTTCGGCCGCGTTGTCCGGTATCCCGACCACGGCGGTGTTACTGCGCTCTGGTTATCACATCGGCAATAGCGGCCTCGGACTGGTGCTCGGCATGCTCGGAATCGGCATCGCCGTCAGCGAACTGCTATGGGGAACGAACGCGACGTCGGGCCCGTTGCGCGATATCCGTGTGTGGCGCGTCGCACTGGGTACAGGGGTTACCGCATTGCCTGCGGTGAAGGCGGGAAGTACATCACGCTTCCACTATTCCCACGCACAAATTCTGTATTCCTTATGGTTTAGCGGAAGTTGTCGACGCCAACGCGTTGATTCGGAAAACTCCGATTCAATTTTTGTTAAGAAAGTGATTCTATGGAGGCGCCTGCCGCGCCGTTTCGACGCTGTGAGGAATCCGCAAGCCTGACCGGATGGGCGGCACGCCTCACAGCGTTTCATCGAAGCGATTGACGCGCACACACATACAACAAACAAACGAGAGACATCCATGGTGAACCTTCGAGTCATCCTGGCAGACGATCATCCGTTCGTTCTGCTCGGAGTCCGCTCCGCACTTTCCGCGCATAGCGACATCATGGTCGCCGGCGAGGCAGCCAGTCCCGCCGCCCTGATCGACCTGTTGCAGCGGGTTGCTTACGATGTGCTCGTCACCGATCTGACCATGCCTGAGGTGGCCGGCACGGTGGAGGACGGCTTGCGGCTCATTCGCCGGATCCGCCATGACTGGCCGGCGCTGCCGATTGTGGTCCTCACCAGTTTGACGAACACCGCCATTCTGAGGTCAGTCATTTCGGACGGCGCGGTGAGCATGCTCAACAAGACAGAGCCGATGGCCGAACTGGTCGCCGCGATCCGCTCCGCGAGTACGGGGCGTACTTACATCAGCCGGTCAATCCTCGAGGCACTCGCCAAACTCGACAGCGACCCGGGCGCCACGCTGCAGATGCGACGTCTGTCGCCGCGAGAATCCGAGGTTATCGGAATGTTCGTACAAGGTCAGTCGATATCTGAAATCGCGCGGGCCCTCGGACGGGATGTCCGCACTGTTAGCCGGCAAAAACGTTTTGCGATGACGAAGCTCGGTGTCACGAACGATCCCGGTCTATTTGCGTATGTCAGAGCCCACGGTGCAATCTGATAAGTGAATCGGGTAGCTAAGTAAAAGAGGTTTGTGAGAGACGGACGATTGGCATTTCGGAGCAATCTTATGTTTGCGGAATCGCAAATGTTCGATGCTCGCGGATAGGCTGATTGCTCGGCAAGAGAGCGGCACAAATCCGATAAACGAGTGGGCCCCCACACAATGAACGAAAGCGTCGACGTAAGCACGCCTGTCAGGGCGATCATCGCGGATGATCATCCGCTTGTCCTTCTGGCGGTCGAGAACCTGATGACGGGTTTCGCCAACATGCATATCGTAGGTCGGGCCAGCGACTCGACCGAGTTGTTTGCCGAGGCTGATCGTGTCGAGTGCGATCTAGCCGTGGTCGATCTGTACATGCCAGGAAGTGTTGACGCAGATGCCATCGGCATGCTCAGGCAGTTCCGCAAGCGGTACCCCAAAGTCGCGCTGGTGGTACTGACCATGGAAACGTCGCCGGAGGCGTTGGAGCGGTTGATTTCGCTCGGCGTCGACGCCGTGATGAGCAAGCGCGACCGGATCGACCTGATCCATGTGGCGATTGTCACCGCGCTCGCGCGGGAGCGTTATGTCGGCCCGGCGGTGCGCGCGGTGCTCGCCGATGCCACCGTCGCGCGGCGGCTCGAGTTCGTGCGCGAGTTGCTCTCGCCGCGCGAATTGGAGGTCCTCAAGCAATACGCGTCGGGCATCGGTGTGACGGAAATTGCCAGCCGCCTCGGCCGCAGCGTCAAGACGATCAGCGCACAGAAATGCAAGGCGATGCGCAAACTCGCTCTGCACAGCGACAGCGAGTTGTTCAAGTTTGCGGCTGAATACGGCTTGCTGCCGGACGACATGCCGAAGCACCGGCGCTAATCCGGTATGGCGTCGCGTACGGCAAGCCGGCGCGATGATCAGAAATATGACCGGGTAGTTCCTGGGGATGCACTGTGTGCAAGGAATGTCCGTCAATAGCACAACAACAAGATGAAACCGATTACCCGAGTGATTGTGGCCGACGACCATAGCTGCGTGCGCCTCGGCGTGCGGCAGCTGCTGGAAGCCGTGCCGTCCCTGTCGATCGTGGGCGAGGCGTCCAACACGCAAACCCTGGCTGAGCTCGTCGACACCTGTCCATGCGACGTCGTCGTGTCCGATATCGGCATGCCGGATATCGACGGTCTCAGAAACGCGACGCCGATCTTACGGCGTGTCTTGCGGCACCCGCCGCATCCGCGCGTCGTGGTACTGACCATGATCTGTCATCCGCCGACGCTGTCAGGTCTGCTGCACCTGGGTGTGTCGGCCATTGTGGATAAGCGCGATACTGTCGACGCGCTCCCTGACGCGATCGCCGCTGCGGTGGCGGGGTATCGGTATCTGTCAGCCAGCGTGCAATCAGCCTTCGACGAAATGGAAGCTTTCCCACAACCTCGCGCGGGTGTTCTGAGCGCTCGGGAATGGGAGGTGTTTCGCCTCTATATACAAGGGATGCCCATCAGCGAGATTGCGATGAGACTCAACCGCAGTGGTAAGACGATCAGCACGCAAAAACGCAGTGCGATGCGGAAACTGGGACTCGATTCGGATACCGCGCTGATCAAATACGCACAGCAGCTTGGCCTGACCTGACCACTCGTGGGGGAAATTCCTACGATCTGTCGGGCTTCTTCGCGAATTTCGGAATCGTCTGATTAGTAGGGTCGCGCTGCCGCCTCATACTTTCGTACGGCATGCGGTTCATGGAAGGTTGCGACGACCTGGCACGAATAAACGGTTCGGCGTGCAAATTTAATTAAAGAATCTGCATGGCAGCGGCCGGCGCACACAGTGCGCGCCTTCGCACCGTGTAACTCGGACAGTGAGGGGCGCAATGACGAGCTTGAGTAAGCGATTGGTGGTCGAAGGTGCGGGCACGGCGTGGCTGGTGTTCGTGGGGTGCGGCAGCATCGTTCTGAACGGGGCGGCGCCGCAGCCAGGTTATGGCGTGCTGGAAGTGGCGCTTGCGTTCGGCCTTGCGCTTGCAACAGCGACCTACGCACTCGAGCGCCTGTCCGGTGCGCACTTTAACCCCGTCGTGACGGTCGGACTCGCCGTCGCCAACCGCTTCCCCGTCCGCGATCTGGTGCCGTACATTGCCGCTCAGATCCTGGGGGCGGTCGCGGGCACTGCGTTGCTCGCCTACGTTGCGAACGGGCGGCCTGGGTTCGATCTCGCCGCGAGCGAATTCGGCGCAAATGGTTTCGGTGACCACTCCCCTTCGGACTATCAGCTCCACTCCGCCGTGGCGATCGAACTGGTGATGTCGTTCGTCCTGGTGATGGCCAATCTGCTGATGTCACGCAGAAGTGTGTCACGGTCGGTTGCGCCGTTGGTCAAGGGCGCCTGCCTCGCGCTGATCTATCTGGTTGCAATGCCGGTCACCAATGGGGCGGTCAATCCGGCGCGTTCCACCGGTCCGGCATTGTTCGTCGGCGACTGGGCGCTCGATCAGCTCTGGCTCTTCTGGGCCGCGCCGATGGCCGGAGGCATCGCTGCCGGCGTCCTGCACGCGCTCTTGTGGGGCAAACCGCGCGCAAGCCATGGCGCCGCGGGCAAACACGGCGAAGCCGCCTGAGCGGCGTCCCCGATATGGTCTGCTCGTCTATCATGAATACTCCAGGTATCCGCAACGTAGGTGAAGCAGCGCGACGCCTTTCGCAGAGCGTCGCGGTTCTGCTCATGCTACTTGTCACGCAGTTCGCGCTTGCAGCAACGCCAACGCCCGCGGGCAGCGCCGCGTCCCCGGCGAGCGGCGTTGTCCCTGTCCGGGCGAAGCTCGTCGTCGGCACGCTCGCGGGCGGATGGGCACCCTTCGAAGAAGTGGCAGACGGCCGTCTGACCGGGTTGAGCGCCGACTACCTGCACGCGCTTGTCGGGCCGGCCGTCGTGATTGAGTCCAGAACGTTTCCCGACATGCCGCGACTTCTCGCGGCCGTTGCGGCCGGCAAGGTTGACCTGTTGATGAGCATCGCCCGTACGCCGGAGCGCGAGCACAATCTCAGCTTCACGGCGCCGTATTTCAGGGCATCCACATCCGTCGTCGTGAAGGCTGACGACAAGGCCGTGAAAAGCCCCGAGCAACTGGCCTATGCCCGTCTCGCAATTGAAAGAGGCTTCGCGCTCGAGCGCGTGTTGCGTGAACGCTTTCCTCACGCGCAGATCGTTACGTTCGCAGACACCGCCTCGGCGTTGCGTGCCGTCGCGCAGGGCGACGCGGACGCCTATCTGGGCTTCACTCCTGCGGTTCAATACGCGCTCGCGAACGAGGCGTTTCGTGGTTTGCGCATCGCCTTCGCGGATAGCGCGAGGCCCAGCGAACTGCGCTTCGCCGTTTCGCGGGACCGCACCGCTCTGCGCGATCAACTCGATCGTGCACTTGCGGTGATGTACCCCTCGGACGAGACGGCCATTCGCGCGCGCTGGCTCGGCGAAAGCTTCGATTCACCGTCCATCTATCCCGCGAAGCGTCTGGTGCTGACGCCTGCCGAGCAGACATGGCTGCATTCGCTGCCGCCTCTCGCCATGGGCTTTGACAGCGGCTGGCCGCCGTTTAGCTTCCTCGACGATGCGGGACATCCAGGCGGCATCGCCGCCGAATATCTGGACTATCTGAGCCGCACGCTCGGAATCCAGTTCACCCGGGCACCGCTTGCCAACTGGCCCGCGACGATAGAGGCCTTTCAACACGGCGACCTCGCGGTTGTGGCCACTTCATCGCGCGGGGACCCGCGTTTGAAGAATGCAGTGAATACCCGTCCCTATGAGAGCTACCCGCTTGTCATTGTGGGGCGCGAAGACGAGCCCGCGGCGCGGGGTCTGAGTGATTTCGCGACGCGCCGGATTGCCGTGTCCGCGCATATTGCCGGGTCCATTCCGCTGGCGGCGTACAACATACCGGCAGCGAACGTAACCGTCGCGCCGAGTCTTGGAGAGGCACTGAACCTGGTCGCGCACGGCAAGGCCGATGTGCTGGTCGGGAACGTGGCCGCCGTCGATCTCGAGTTGAAGCAGCACTACGCGGGCGAGCTGAAGATCCTTGGCACGGTCGGCGAATCCGACTCGTTGAGCTTTGCCGTACGTGCCGATCTGGCGCCGCTTGCCGGGCTGATCGATCGCGCGCTGCTGGCGATGCCGCCCGCAGAAAAGCAACGCATCCGTCAGAAATGGGTGACCGGGAATGCGGGCGAGCCCGGTGCCTGGAGCGTGACGGCGGTGCGTCTGCTGCCGTTGCTGATCGGCATAGGCGTTGTGCTGGCGGTGACGCTGCGTGCCTACCTGCTGCTGCAGCGCGAAGTGCGACGGCGCAAGCAGACAGAGCGGCAACTGGCCGCGCAGTTGAACTTCCAGCAAACCATGATGGAGACGGTGCCGTATCCGCTCGTCGCCAAGGATCTTGAAGGGCGTTACATCGCCATCAATCGCGCTTACGAAGAGAGTTCGGGTTTGCGGCGCGAGGAGGTGATGGGACTGACCAGCAAGGAGGTGCAGGCATGGGGTCCCCTGAACAGCCGCAGACTCGAAAACGCGACGCGCAAGATGCTGGAAACCGGTGAGCGTGTCCAACTCGAACTCGAGTTTGCCGACGCCAATGGCGAAGGGCGGCATGGTCTGTTCTGGACCCGGCTTTGCCGTGGTGTCGATGGCAAGCCCTCGTGCGTGCTGGGCACGATGGTCGACATCACGGACATCCGGCGTGCCGAGATGCTCGCCCGTGAGAACGAACGGCGTCTGTTTGACGTCACGCGCTCGCTGCCGGCGGTGGTATTCCAGTTGCGGCGCGATGTGCGCGGCCGCTACTCGTTTCCCTACATCGGCGGTGACACGCAGCACTTGCTCGGTGGCGACGTCGGCGCGCTCAACGGGCCCAGCGGGATCGACATCGAGCGCGTATGGGAGGCAGACCGGCCGCGTGTGCTGGCTGAGCTCGAGCGTTCCGCACGGGCCGAAACGCCGATTCATATGGAGTTTCGCTCCACAGCCGCGGACGGCCTCAGGTGGGTGCGGGCGGAGCTGGTGCCGCGTCGCGAACCGGCCGGCAGCGTCGTTTGGAGCGGTTACTGGGTGGACGCTAGCGCGGAGCACGCCCGTTCCGAGGAGCTGGCACGCGCTCGCGATCTCGCCGAAGCCGCATCGTGCGCCAAGGACGACTTTCTCGCGATGATGAGCCACGAAATCCGCACGCCGATGAACGGTGTGCTCGGGCTCGTCGAAGTGCTGGAGCGCACGCACCTGAATGCCGATCAGGGCGAAATGCTCGGCATGATCCACGAGTCCGCGGGCGCTTTGCTGCAGATTCTGGACGACCTGCTCGACTACTCGAAGATCGAAGCCGGACGGCTCACGATCGAAGCGGAACCGATCGACATGCGCGAACTGGTCGACAACGCTGTCGGCCTGCTTGCCGGGCGCGCGCATGAGAAGGGCCTGAAAGTGCGCGTGGATATTGCGCCCGAGGTAGCGGCGAGCTTACGGGGCGACAGCGTGCGCCTGCGGCAGATTCTCTTCAATCTACTCGGCAATGCCATCAAGTTCACGCTGGCCGGCGAGGTCGACGTGCGGGTCGCGGTCATCGAACAGACTAAC
>JBEKNG010000023.1:0-15927 GCA_049523075.1 Paraburkholderia sp. | reverse complement strand
CGTTGTCGGCCGGTGAGGTCAACAACATGATGTTCTCCGTGGGCGCCGCCGAGGACATCGATATCGACCCGCTGCGCTCGTCATTCGATCCGTTCGAAAGCGACGGCACCCGCGCCAGCGAAGAGAGCGCGGCGCCGTCGCCCTCTGATCCGAGCGGCGCCGCCGAAGCCCTGAATGGAGCTGGCATGGGGCACGCGCTGGCCGACGCCGAACCAGCCGCCGCACGTACCGACAGCACAGCGCAAACGCTGCGCGCTTCCGCGCGGATGGTGATGTCGATTCCGCTCGCCACCGAGTTCGACGTCATCAACGACCAGACCGGCCGCGGCGACACCGCGGCGTGGCGCGAACTGCGCAACGCTGCCCGTGCGGAAACTTCCCAGCTCAAGGAAAAACTCGAGCGTGCGCTGAGCGCAGACGAGCGCACGCGCTGGCGACGCGAGCAGGAACGCGGTGAGATCGACCGGACGTCACTGGTCAAACTCTCCACCTCGCCTGGCTATCGCACACCGTTCAAGGTGAAGCGGGCGACCAAAGGGCGCGACGTCGCCGTCACCTTGCTGATCGACCGCAGCGGTTCGATGGCCGGCCGCAAGATCGAACTGGCGCGGCTGTGTGCGGCCGCGTTGGGCGATGCGCTGACGCAGTTAGGCTTCGACTGCGAAGTGCTTGGCTACAGTTCGATCGAGTCGCCGCAGATGAAGCAACTCTACGAACGGCAACGGGCGGCCGGGGTGAATTTGCAGCGCTACAACCGGCTCGTCGAACGGCTCGATCTGCAGATCTACAAACGCTTCGGCTCGGCGGAGTTGAGCGGCCTCACCGGCATCGACTGCGGGCATGAGAACCCCGACGGCGAGGCGCTCGCCTGGGCCGCAACACGGCTCGCGGATCACGTTGCCGAGCGCCGCATCCTGATGGTATTCTCCGACGGCTATCCGGCCACCGGCGACGGCGACCCGCTCGTGTTACGCAGCGACCTGCGTCAAAGGGTGGCGGCCATCCAGAAGACCGGCATCGAACTGGTGGGCGTGGGCGTGCTGACCGATGCCGTGGAGGCGTTTTATCCGCACAACGTCGTGGTAAGCCGGCTGGCGGAACTACCGTCGACGGTGTTCTCCGTGCTGAGTTCGATGCTGTTGAAGCGCTAGCGCCACGCGCGGCAGCGCGGACCCATCAGGCAGTTGCATCTCACTCACAGCACGTTCAACGGTATCTTCAGATAGCGAACGCCGTTCTCCTCCGCTTCAGGCAACACCCCTGCGCGGATATTCACCTGGATCGCGGGCAGAATCAGCGTCGGCATGTCGAGGGTGCGGTCACGCTCCGTGCGCATAGTGACGAACGCATCCTCCGACAGGCCGTCGTGCAGATGGATATTGCTGCGGCGCTGCTCCGCCACGGTGGTCTGCCATTGCGGCACGCGCGTCTGCGGCGGGTAGTCGTGGCACATGAAGAGCCGCGTGTCCGAAGGCATCCCGAGCAGCTTACGCACGGAGCGGTATAGCAAGCGCGCATCGCCGCCCGGAAAATCGCAGCGTGCCGAGCCCACATCCGGCATGAACAGCGTGTCGCCGACAAACACCGCATCGCCGATCTGGTAGGCCATATCCGCAGGCGTGTGACCTGGGACGTGCAGGGCACGCGCGGTCAATGACCCAATCGCGAAGGTTTCGTCCGGCGCAAACAGATGGTCGAACTGCCGGCCGTCAGGCTGAAGCTCCGCGCCGAGATTGAAGATCCCCTTGAAGACGCCCTGCACTGTGCGAATTTGCTCGCCAATCGCCGTGCGCCCGCCCAAGGCCTCCTTCAGGTACGGCGCAGCCGACAGGTGATCGGCATGCGCATGCGTCTCGAGCAGCCACTCCACCCGCAGCCCGTGCTGCCGCACAAACTCAACCACGCGCTGCGCGGAAGCCGTCGACGTGCGACCTGACTTCGGGTCGAAGTCGAGCACCGGATCAATCACGGCGCAAGGAGTCCCCTCGCCCGAATGGACCACATAGGTCACGGTCGAGGTGGCGCCGTCGAAAAAAGCTTCTACCCGAGGGGGCATGATCGGCTCCTGACAATTCCTTAATACCCACATTATTGGCCAGGATGGTGCTGCAACTGACCTTCTACGCAGGCGGTCCGGCTCTGCGCAGCGCTGGTGCTGCTAAAGGAGGTGCTCGAGGACGACGCTGCGCGCCGTCGCACCGTCACGCCGTCAGCCCAGATGCGGATTAAACGGGTATTGTTCGATCTCCCCGCCGCGCGCCACCACTGCGGTGCTCTCCGGAATCTCCTCCCACCAGCCGGGCAGATCCACCAGCGGCTCGGACAGGACGAGGAAAGCATCGTCGCCGGCCGCCGCGATACGGGAATCGTGCGGATACAACTCGCGCAGGTGGTGGAACGAGCTGCTGTGGAACAGGGAACGCGAGTCGCGCTCGCTCGAGTAGCGCACGGCGATGATCTGTTCGCCGTCCGTTGCACAGACGGTCATGTTCAACGGCTGTTCGATGCCATTTTTGCGGCCGGTGGCCTCCACGAAAGCGACCATCCGCTCCAGTGCGGTCACCGGTGTGAGTTCCAGACCGAAGGTCAGCGCGAGAAAGAACAGGACCTCGGAATCGGTTGAGCCTTCGATGGACGGAAACAGTTCGGGTTTGATCGCCATCATCAGTTCGCGCCGCACCGCCGGGTATTTGCGCACGAGGCCGTTATGGACGAACAGCCAGCGCCCATAGCGAAACGGATGACAGTTGGTTTCCTGGGCGGGGGTGTCGGTGGCCGCGCGAATGTGCGCGACAAAAAGCGGCGAGTGGATCGCGCGAGCCGCCTCGCGCAAATTCCGGTCGCTCCACGCGGGCTGCATGCAGCGGTAGCGAAACGGGATGTCTGTAGGACGTCCGTACCAGCCGATGCCGAAGCCATCCCCATTGGTGGTGGTGTGGCCGAGGCGCGAATGCAGGCTTTGATCGATCAACGAGTGTTTGGCGCGAAACAGCACCGTCTCGAGCTGGACGGGGTTTCCGGTGTAAGCCAACCAGCGGCACATGAGACACCTCCTTCCTGTTAGCGCAAGCGCAACGAAGCGATATGCCCTTGCGCGTGCGCTAGCCGATTTTTTTGCATCCTATCATTCGCGGTTGACGATGAGATTGCGGGCGGCCAACCCGCCTATTTAGGTGGCAACTGCGCGATCGGAATCAGGAACTCGGAAAAGCCGGTCAGCATGATCTGCACGCCGATGCACAGCAGCAAAAAGGACGATACCCGCATCGCCACCTTGGTACCCTCAACGCCGAGGTAGCGGGCAAAAATCACGGCGCGACTATAGGTGATATAGACCACCACGGCGACGATAAGCGAGATGGCGACCGACGCGATGCTCGACAGCACGAACTCCGACAGCTTGTGGGTCCGGTTTGCATTCAGCGCGATAGCCGTGGCCACCGAGCCTGGGCCGGTGGTCAAGGGAACAGTGAGCGGGAAGAACGCCCTGGAGGTCGCATTCTCCGCATCGACGCGCTTGACGGGTGTATCGGCAGGCGGCGTATCGGGCGCATTGAGCATGTTCCAGCCGCTCACCGCTACGGCGAGGCCGCCGCCAATCCGCAGCGCCTCCATGGAAATACCGAAGAAATGCAGCACAGGCGTGCCGAAAAAGAATGCAACGAGCAGCACGCACAGCACATTGATGGCGATCTTGCGCGCGAGCGCCGTGCGCTCTTCAGTGGTGAGCGAGGCGGTCCGGTCCAGAAAGACGAAGGCGATGCCGAATGGGTTGATGATGCTGATCAACCCGGTAAAACCAAACAGAATGTCCGCGATCAGACTTTCCACCATGTTTTGCGATCCGCATCGAACGACGGCTGATGGGTTCCCAGCTGGAACGCGATGAGCCGTCGATTATTGTCTGGCTGGACGGGGCCTGCACCCCACCCAGATCGATCCGCCGGCACCGCGCGGGCGCTCTCCCCTTGCTGCGGGACCCGTGGCCCCAGGATACGCGCACGTCGAATCATATCGCGGCGCGGCATTTGTACGACACTATTCGCGTAGCGAGTTCGTGGCGCAATGCAGCATGGCAGCGCGGCTCAACGAACCTGGCGAGATCGCGCTGCGCGGACGTACGTTCCACAACGGTCAATCCACCTACATCTTTTTGACGACCTTTACGGACCGGACCTATCTGGCATAAAGTCGGGACGGAAGACCCGCTTTCACCAGACGCCCCACCCGTTCGAGGAGTCGCTCCACATGTTCCTTCGCTTTCTCGCCGCGCTGCCGTTCATTGGCATCCTGCTCGGCATTCCGTTCGTCAACCGCGTCGAGCCGCTGGTGTTGGGGATGCCGTTGGTGCTTGGCTGGATCGTGCTGTGGGTGGTCCTCATCTCGGTCATCATGGGGGTGATCTACCGGCTTGACCCTACCAACCGTCAGACCGCCGTCGATACGGAAGAGGCCCGATCATGAGCAGTGCTCTCGTTATCATCGCCGCCGTCACGTTATTCGCGCTGTATCTCGGGCTGCGCGCCAAGCGCGGCCACGACATGAGTCTCGAGCAATGGACCGTCGGCGGCCGCAGCTTCGGCACCGCGTTCGTGTTCCTGCTGATGGCGGGCGAGATTTACACCACCTTCACCTTTCTAGGCGGCAGCGGTTTCGCTTACGGCAAGGGCGCACCGGTCTACTACATCCTCGCTTACGGGTCGCTCGCCTACATCCTGTCGTACTGGATGCTGCCGCCCATCTGGCGCTTTGCGAAGGCCCAACGGCTGGTCTCGCAGCCGCACTTCTTCACGCGCAAATACGGTAGCCCCGCGCTCGGCGTGCTGGTCGCGCTGGTTGGCGTGGCCGCGTTGATTCCCTATCTGGTGCTGCAACTGAAGGGACTCGGCATTATCGTCGCGACCACCTCTTATGGCGCGATTTCGTCGACATCGGCGGTCTGGATCGGCGCCGCGGTGGTGACGTGCTACGTCATCGTTTCGGGCGTGCGGGGCTCGGCATGGAACTCGGTCGTCAAGGACACGATGATTCTGGCGGTGGTGCTATTTCTCGGCATCTATCTGCCGATCCACTACTACGGTGGCTTCAGCGATATGTTCCGTACCATCGACGCTGCGAAACCCGGCTTCCTCACCTTCCCCGCCAAGGGTTCGAGCGTGGCCTGGTTCCAGTCGACCGTGCTGCTGACCGCGCTCGGGTTTTTCATGTGGCCGCATACGTTCGGCTCGATCTTCACGGCGAAGGACGAACGCATTTTCCGGCGTAACGCGATGGTGCTGCCGCTCTACCAGTTGATCCTGCTGTTCGTGTTCTTCGTCGGTTTTGCGGCCGTGCTGAAAGTGCCGGGCCTGAAAGGCGGCGATATCGATCTGTCGCTGTTCAGGTTGTCGCTGCAGACCTTCGATCCGTGGATTGTGGGCGTGATCGGCGGCGCGGGTGTGCTGACCGCGCTGGTGCCAGGTTCCATGATCCTCAACACGGCCTCCACCCTGCTCGCTAACGACGTCTACCGCGGCATGCTGAAGCGCGACGCAACCGATGCGTCCGTCACGAAGCTGGCTCGCACACTGGTGCCGGTGGTGGCGCTGGTTGCTGTGGCTTTCACGCTGCGTGGCGGCGACACCATCGTTGCGCTGCTGCTGATGGGCTACAGCTTCGTCACGCAGCTTTTCCCCGCCCTGGTTTGCAGCCTCGCGCCGCATAGCCGGGCGACCAAACAAGGCGCGTTCTGCGGGATTCTGGCCGGCGTGGCCGTGGTGGCGGTGACTACGCTCATGCATCTCAGCATGGGCCAGTTGTTCCCGTTTCTGCCGGATGCCGCCAAAGACGTCAATATCGGTTTCATCGCGCTGGCCTTGAATATCATCGTGTTCGTGGTTGTGAGTGCGGTCACCCAGCCGCGCTCGAGCGAACAGCCTGAGGCGCAGACGCACGTGCATTGAGATGCCAGACGCGGGGCGGGGCCACCTTTGGCCTCTGCTCCGCCTAGCTGCCAGCCTTCGCGTACAGCGTCGAATCCGCAAACCCCTCCGCCGCCAGCACACGCCCGACCAGAATCAGCGCGGTGCGTTCGATCTGGGTTGTCTGCACCTTGTCGACAATGTCCGCCAGCGTGCCCGTGACCCTCTCTTCATCAGGCCAGCTTGCCCGGTAAATCACAGCGATTGGACAATCGTCCCCGTAATGCGGCCGCAGTTCATCAACGATCCGCGCCAGATGCCGCACGCCGAGATGAATTGCCATCGTTGCACGATGACGCGCCAGATCGCCTAGCTGCTCCCCTTCCGGCATGGTCGTCTTGCTGGCAAAACGCGTGAGGATCAGCGTCTGCGACACGTCCGGCAACGTCAGCTCGCAACCGAGCGCCGCCGCGCATGCTGCCGTCGCGGTCACGCCGGGCACGATCTCGTAGGGAATCTGCAACTCGCGCAGACGGCGAATCTGCTCGCCGATGGCGCCGTATAAAGACGGGTCGCCCGAATGCACCCGCGCCACGTCTTTGCCGCTGTTATGCGCCTCTGTCAGGAATGCGATGATTTCGTCCAGATCGAGCTCGGCCGTATTCACGACCTGTTCGGCGACGTGACCCTCCAGCACGGCAGCCGGAACCAGCGAGCCGGCGTACAGAATGACCGGGCAGCTGCGCACGAGACGCTGCCCCTTCACCGTGATGAGCTCCGGGTCGCCAGGACCCGCACCGATAAAAAACACCGTCATGCCTACTCCGTGATTCGATGGTCTGATGCGCGTGCCCCGTTTGTCATGGCATGGGTACGCTGGAAACAGTAAGGAGGAAGGTTCGCAGTGCGTCCAGCAAATCGGCGGGACGTGTGAACTCGCGCTCGACTGACTCGACTGCGGGCAAGTCCGGGCGTCGCAGCATGATGACCGGCAGGCCGAGTTCGCGTGCGACTTCGAGCTTCGCCTCGGTGGCGTTGCCGCCGCTGTTCTTGCTGATCACGACGTCGATCTGGCTCGCGCTGAACAAGCTGCGTTCGCCTTCGGCGGTAAAGGGCCCGCGTGCGTCGATGATGCACGCCCGCAGGTTGCCTGGGTGAGCGTCGAGGCAACGCACCGTCCAGTACTGGTGCGCAGGGATTTCGGCCAGATGCGTGAGCGGTTCACGGCCGAGCGTGAAAAGTGGCCGCGAGAACGGCTTCATTGCGTCGATTAGCTCGGCCCAGGTGCCGACCATGCGCCAGTCGTCGCCCGTCTGCGGCTGCCAGGCCGGGCGGCGTAGTGCCCAGCACGGTACGTGCGCGGCGCGGCTGGCAGCGAGGGCATTTGCGCTGATTTGCGCGGCGTACGGATGCGTGGCGTCTACCAGCAGGCCGATGCGCTCGTCGTTGAGATAGCGCGCCAGTCCGTCAGCGCCACCGAAGCCGCCGACACGTACCGCACAGGCGAGCCCGGATGGCGTCTTGCCGAGTCCGGCGAGGCTGTAGACGTGCTCAGGTCCGAGGTGACGGGCGATCTGCAAGGCGTCGCCGGTACCGCCGAGTAGGAGGATGCGAGTCATGGTTCGCGCACGACGCTACCGGCGTGACCCAAAGCTGAATCTGCCGCAAGACCGTGCACCTGCTCACCACGAGGCTTGCCGACTTCAAGCAGCGTGATCGGCAAAGCCTGCCGCCACGTATCGAAGCCGCCAAGCGGCCCCGCCTCGGCGAGCGCAATACGCGTAAGCGTGCCGCCATGCTGCGCACGCCACGCGACGAGCGCCGCCTCGCCCTGCAGCGTGACGGCATTGGCGACCAGCCGCCCGCCCGGCCGCAACTGCGCCCAACAGGCATCGAGCACGCCCGGCACGGTCACGCCACCGCCGATAAAAACCGCATCAGGCGTGGCCAGACCCTGCAGCGCCTCAGGCGCCCTGCCCGCGACCAGTTGCAAACCCGGCACGCCGAGCGCGTCGCGATTGTGTTCGATGAAGCGCTGGCGTTCCGGATGGCCTTCGATGGCGATCGCCCGGCACGCAGGATGCGAGCGCATCCATTCGATCCCGATCGAGCCACTGCCGGCGCCGACATCCCACAGCAGTTCGCCCGGCGTCGGCGCAAGGCGCGCCAGCGTGACGGCGCGGACGTCGCGCTTCGTCAACTGGCCGTCGTGACGAAACGCGTCGTCAGGCAGACCCGGCGTAAGTGGCAGCCGCGGCGCGCCGTCGGTCGCATGGCATTCCAGCGCGACCAGGTTCAATGCCGCCACCGCTTCGCCGGACCACGTCTCAGCGCGACCATCGAGACGGCGCTCCCGCTCGCCGCCCAGGTGTTCCAGAACGATCATGCGGGTGGCGCCGAAGCCGCGCAACCTAAGCAGGGCTGCCAGTGCTGCCGGGGCGTCGCCGTCGGCGCTCAATACGAAAAGCCGCGCGCCAGCGTACAAATGGACGTTCAGCGAGGCAAGCGGTCGACCCACCAGCGAAACCGCCGTCACCTCCTGCAACGGCCAGCCGAGGCGCGCCGCCGCCAGCGACAGCGACGACGGCGCGGGCAGCACGCGTAACTCATCAGCGGGCAAGTGGCGAGCGAGCGTCGCCCCCACCCCGAACAGCATCGGATCGCCGCTTGCGAGTACGCATACCGGCTTGTCACGCTGGGCCAGCACTGGGGCGATATCGAAGGGACGTGGCCATGCTTCGCGCCGCGCGGCGAGACGCGCAGGCAACATCGCCAGATGCCGCTCGCCGCCAAAGACCACGGTCGCGTCGAGCAGCGCGCGGCGTGCCGGGCGCCCCAAACCGGCAAAGCCATCCTCGCCGATGCCCACCACGGTCAGCCATGCCGGCATGAATCCATCCTCATACTTGATCTTCAATTGACCGCTGCGGCGCGCCAATCAAGGCCGCAGCATCGTTGAACTGTTCGAAAAAAGGCATAATACCGTGTCGCCGGTGCCCTTCGGGGCCGAAGAGGGAACACAGAGTGACTGTGGCTGCCCCCGCAACTGTATGCAGCGAGTTCGCGCGCTGTTCGGCGCCACTGGGTCAACCGGGAAACCCGGCACCTGGGAAGGCGAGCGCGGACCACGACCTGCCAGCCAGGAGACCTGCCGGCCAGACTGTTCGTGCAAGCCTTCGTCGGGCGGGGTGTCCCGATACCGCAGCATGTCCCCTTCACAGGAGTGCTCGGACCGTCGCGCGACGCTAACCCGGTGCTCTCTTGAATCACGCTTCATCTTCCTCTGTCACGCCTGTCGCCGCCCGCCCCTCGGCTTGCCCTGGTTTGCTGCGCATCGTCGCGGCGCTGGACGGCGGCATCTGCCGGGTCAAATTGCCCGGCGGCCTGTTGCGGGCCGCTCAGGCATGCGCGATCGCCGAGGCGGCCGAGCGCCACGCGGCGGGCGTGATCGAAGTCACCAACCGGGCGAATCTGCAGATACGCGGCGTGCTCGCTGGGCATGAGGCTGCGTTGAGCGAGACGCTGATCAACGCCGGACTCGGGCCTGCAACAGCGCTGTCTGATGCGGTGAGTAGCGGAGTTGCTGAGCCTGCGGCGTCTACGTCTCCTACGCCCGCGGCGCTTGCCTGCGCCGCAGACGATGTGCGCAACCTGATGGTCAGCCCCAGCGCGGGCCGCGATCCGCAAGCGCTATTCGATACCCACCCGCTCGCCGGACAGATTCTCGCGCTTCTGCAAAGCGAGCCACGCTTCGCTGCCCTGTCGCCGAAGTTCGCGCTGCTGCTGGACGGCGGCGAGCGGTTGGCGATGGTCGAGCATCCGCATGATGTCTGGCTTGCCGCGATGACCGCACATGATGGTGTGCGCTTCGCGTTCGGACTGGCGGGATGTCCCCCGGTAGCGGGAACGGATTCCAGACACCCCCGCCCAAATCCCGCTTTCGGCACACCCGCACTCGGCGCAGTGCTGCCCTCGCAGGTGCCCGCGCTGGTCAACGCACTGCTGCATACGTTCCTCGATCTGGCCGACCCTGACCACACTCGAATGCGGCACTTGCTCGCGATTCAGCCTGTAGAAGCCGTCTTGCAGCGCGCCCAGATGTACCTCGATTTCCCGCTGTCGCGCGAGCCCAGACTAGCTGGTTGGCGTCGCGCACCCGCTGACGCCTCGCTACGCTTCGGCGCCCATCCGCAACTTGAGGCGGGCACCTGGCAAGTGGGCGGCCAACCGCCGCTCGGCCGTCTCGACGCCACGACGCTGCGCGCCCTCGCGGCAATCGCCGAGGACTCAGTTGACACCACGCTGCGCATGACTCCATGGCAAAGCGTGCTGCTGACTGACGTCGCTGCCGACGCTACCGTGTCCGTACTCGCCCGCCTCACTGCACTCGGTCTCGCTTGTGAGTCCACGCAACCGCTCGCCCGATTGATCGCCTGCGCCGGATCGACCGGTTGCGCGAAAAGTCAGGCCGACACCAAGGCCGACGCCTTACGCCTCGCCGCCCTCTTGCCTGCAGCCGTCGAGCAAGTGCATCTGAGCGGCTGCCCACGATCGTGCGCGGCCGCGCATCGTGCGCCGTACACGTTGCTGGCAATGGCGCCTGGCCACTACGACCTTTATCGACGCGATGACGACCAAGCCGGCTTCGGCCAGTGCGTCGCGCACCATCTGACGATTGAACAGGCCGCCGATGCCTTCGCACGGCTTGCCCGGAGCCCTTTTGATGCTTGATTACATCCGCGACGGTCAGGAGATCTACCGCCAATCCTTCGCGACGATTCGCGCGGAGGCCGACCTGTCGCGCATCCCCGCCGACCTGGAAAAACTCGCCGTGCGCGTGATCCACGCCTGCGGCATGGTCGACGTGGTTGACGACTTGCGCTTTTCCGCCGGCGCTGGCGCAGCGGGCCGCGCGGCGCTCGCGGGCGGCGCGCCGATTCTGTGCGACGCACGCATGGTCGCCGAGGGCATCACGCGTGCCCGTCTGCCCGCGGACAACAACGTGATCTGCACGCTCGGTAACCCATCGGTGCCCAACCTGGCGCGCGAACTCGGCAATACCCGCTCGGCGGCAGCGCTCGAATTGTGGCAGCCGCACCTGGCGGGCAGCGTCGTGGTGATCGGCAATGCACCGACCGCGCTGTTCTATCTGCTCGAGATGCTCGACGCCGGTGCCCCACGACCGGCGCTGATTCTCGGCTTCCCGGTGGGCTTCGTCGGCGCGGCGGAATCGAAAGCGTTGCTGGCCGAAGATAGCCGCGGCGTACCCTACGTGATCGTCGAGGGACGGCGCGGTGGCAGCGCGATGGCTGCCGCCGCGGTCAATGCACTCGCTTCGGAGACCGAATAAATGGCTGCTCAGGGACGTCTCTTCGGCCTGGGCGTCGGCCCCGGCGATCCCGAGTTGATCACGCTGAAGGCGCTGCGGCTGCTGAAAGCGGCGTCCGTGGTCGCGTATTTCGTCGCCAAGGGCAAGAAAGGCAACGCGTTCAGCATCATCGAGGCGCATTTGAGCGATGCGCAGCAGCATCTGCCGCTGGTCTATCCAGTGACGACGGAGGCGCTGGAACCGCCGCTATGCTACGAAGCGATCATTGCCGACTTCTATGACACGGCGGCAGAAGTGGTTGCCGCGCACCTCGATGCGGGCCGCGACGTCGCGGTGATCTGCGAAGGTGATCCGTTTTTCTACGGCTCGTATATGTATCTGCACGATCGGCTCGCGGCACGCTTCGAAGCGGAAGTGGTGCCTGGCGTGTGCTCGATGCTCGGCGGTGCGGCCGTGCTCGGCGCGCCGCTGGTGTATCGCAATCAGAGTTTGTCCGTGCTATCCGGCGTGTTGCCGGAAGATGAATTGCGGCGACGTCTCGCGGATTCGGACGCCGCGGTCATCATGAAGCTCGGCCGCAATTTCGACAAGGTGCGACGCGTGCTTGGCGAACTCGGGCTCGCGGAGCGGGCCTTGTACATCGAGCGGGCGACGATGGCGAACCAGCGCATCGTGCCGCTCGCCGAGGTCGATCCGATGGCTTCGCCGTACTTTTCATTGCTCGTCGTGCCGGGGGAAAAATGGCAAGGATGACGCCGCCGGCCATCGTGATTCTGGGCGCCGGCGCACTCGCCACTGCCCGGCGTGTGCAGGCATGCTATCAAGGGGCGCAGGTGCATGGATTGCAGGGGCGCGTCGAGGCTGACGTGGCCTTTGCCGAACTCGGTGCGCATCTGCGTGACCTGTATTCGCGCGGCACGCCGATTGTCGCGCTGTGCGCGGCCGGCATTGTGATTCGCTGCGTGGCGCCGTTGCTGGCCAACAAGGGCGTCGAACCGCCTGTCTTGGCCGTTGCCGAAGACGGCAGCGCCGTCGTGCCGTTGCTCGGCGGATTGGCGGGCGTGAATGTAATGGCACGCGAGATAGCCGTTGCGCTCGAGGTCACGCCGGCGATCACCACGAGCGGTGAACTGCGCTTCGGCACCTGCGTGCTCAATCCTCCCGAAGGCTACGCGTTGGCGAGTCTCACGCAAGGCAAGCGCTTCGTGTCGGACCTGCTGGCTGGCGAAAGCACGCGTATTGAAGGCGATGCACCGTGGCTCGACGACGCACAGTTGCCACGTGCGAGTGAAGCAAGGCTAGCGATTCGAGTGACACCAAAGGCTTGGGACGGCGGCGCGGATGAGTTGGTGATTCATCCGCGAAGTGTGGCCGCGGCGGTAAGCGGTTCTGGCGAGGGTATTGCTGAACAGGTCAACGCTGCGCTGCAGGCGCATGAACTGGCGCCGCTTTCGCTCGCGGCGCTGCTTGCGCCTATGGATCAGATGGGCGATCCCGCGCTTATCGAAGCCGCTGGTGCGTTGGGCGTCCCGCTGAGGTTTGTCGACGCTACCCAAAATGACATACCGCTCGCGGCCAATACCGCGCACCCCATTTCGCCGGCCGCGCGGCGCCTGCTGGAAGCCGCCATGCCGGTGCCCTATACCACCCTGCAAGACGACGCCAACGCGGAGATCGCATTGGCGTTGAGCCGGGCGCCGATCGATCCGAACACGTTCGGACACGCCCGCGGTCGTCTCACCGTCATCGGTCTCGGCCCTGGCAGCGCGGAATTGATGGTACCGGCGGCACGCACTGCACTTGCCGAGGCTACGGATATCCTCGGATACGAAACCTACGTGAAGATGGCAGGCCCGTTCCGCGCCGATCAGCAATTACATTGCACGGACAACCGCGAAGAAATGCAGCGTGCACGACACGCGTTCGAGCTGGCGAGTGCGGGTCGTGCGGTGGTGGTCGTGTCGTCCGGGGACCCCGGCGTGTTTGCGATGGCTGCGGCCGTGCTTGAAGCACTCGACGCATCCGATGATGCCCGTTGGGGCGCCGTCGAACTGAGCATCGTGCCGGGGGTTTCCGCCGCCATGGCGACAGCCGCGCAAGCGGGCGCGCCGCTTGGACACGATTTCTGCATGCTGTCTCTGTCGGATAACCTCAAGCCGTGGTCGATCATCGAAACGCGTTTGCGCCACGCAGCGCAAGCCGATCTGGTGATGGCGTTTTACAACCCGATCTCTCGTGCGCGGCCTTGGCAACTGGATAAGGCGCTCGATATCGTGCGGGAATATCGAGCACCGGCGACGAAGGTGGTGCTTGGGCGGGATATCGGCAGACCTGGCTCTTCGCTCAGGAGCACTACGCTCGGTGAATTGCGTTCGGCTGATGTCGATATGCGCACGATGGTCATTCTCGGGTCGTCGACAACCCGTGGATTTACACGTGGCGCCCAGGGCGAGTGGGTTTATACGCCGCGGTGGTATCCGCAAACCGTGGCTGAAGCCTGAGCGGGATCTCGTCGACGGGCGAACGACCTTGACCGGCTTATCGCCGCGCCCCTGCCCACGCAGCCCGGGGGTGAGTGGATTGCAATCGTCACCAGGCAATTTCTACGGTATTTACGATCAGATCTAATGAAGCATTAAACTTTTAGGTAATCTTGACGTTAGTGTTAGTTACCCGCTAATGCTTCGCTACTAAAAACCAATGAACGATACCGTGGAATCACCCGTTAGGGCAGCGCCGGCCGCGCTGAGCCTCGACACCGTGCCGGTCGGCACGCCGCTCGACTGGCCTATCGTCGACAACGACGGAACGCTGCTCTTCGACGCCGGCGCAATTCTGGTCGGCGTCGAAGAGCGCAAGTTCCTGTTCGACAACTTCCGTCCGCAACGCGGCGACGTCGTCGAAGCGTCCGGTTCGACCGGCGCGGACGGCTCCGCCAGGCACGACACGTCCGACCCGCTGTCCGTCAAGGACATGCATCTGACGATCGGTGCGCTGATCGGCGTGCGCCAGCACATCGGCAGCGCCGCGCCCATGCATCCGTGCCGCATCATCGGCTTCGCGCCGAACGAGGCGCTGTTCGCCACGCCGCCGCTGTTCGAAGGAAAACACTTGCCGCTCGGCGTGGGCGAAAACGTGGAGATCGTGGCGATCGCCAGTCAGGCGGTGTTCCGCTTCGTCTGCACCGTCGAAGCGGTCTGTCAGTCGCCGTTCGACTATATCGTCCTGTCGAAGCCTGGCGTGATCCGCCGTCTGCGCGAGCGCAAGTCGATCCGGGTGCGCGCGCGGCTCGCCGTGCGCTACGGCATCGGCGAGACCGGCAACTCGTACGAAGGGATCGGCCTCGCCAAGGGGATCAGCGCGCTCGGCATGTCGCTGTCGGCGTCATGGCCGCTCGGCCAGATCGGCGACCGCCTCCGCGTCGCTTTCCAGCTCAAGTCGAAGGACCTCGACACGTTCATCGAAACCGGCGCCGTGATCCGCAACGTGCAGAAAGGCGCGGCCGGCGAGCCTGCAGTGCACGGACTTGAACTGGACCGGCTCGACGTGGCTCAGCAGATGGCGATGAAAGTATTCGTCTTCGACCGGCAGGATGACGTGCTGTATTGGACCAACGGGAACAAGTAAGCGCCAGGGCGGAGCACCTGGCCGGGCAGCCGCGTCGAAGCCGTCCCGCTCTAGCCCCGTCGGCGCCTCGAGACAAAACTGTAAAAGCGGCGCGTCCCTACAAGCGATGGAAAGTGCCGCCTAGCCGATCAGTTCTTCGGGCCTGACGCAGGTCGCGCCCCAGGCTTGCGCGAGTTGCTCGCAGCGCCCGAGCCGGATTGCATCCCGCTCGAAGTCCACGAACACCACCTGGTCCGCCTCGCCGGGCCGAATCGGCACGCCGCCACTACGGCCATCGGTCAGCAGCCACAGCCAGCGTTGCTGTAGAGGTTTGCGGCGCGCGGCGCGTTCCAGCAGTTGCGCGGCCTTGCGCACGCCCGCGGCCAACGGCGTTCCGCCACCGCCGCCCAGCGGCTGTAGCCAGCGTTCGTTCCACCAGCGCGGCACAGCAGGTCCAAAGCGGACCTCCACCCCAGTGCCGCCAAAGCACACCAGCGCCGCATCGGCGCGTGCCTTGCTCGCCTGGTCGAACAGCGCGACCAGTAGTCCTTTGGCGAGCGCGAGCCGCTGCCCCGCCAGCATCGAACCCGAGCAGTCGAGCAGAAAGCAGTGCAGCACACCGCCGTGCAGTGCCGTCGGCATGAAACGCAAGTGCGTGGCGTGCAGAGGCGCCTCGCGTTTTGCGCCGAGCGTCGCTGGCCATGCAATGCGCCGGCCCTGCGCCTGCCCTTTGCCGCGAGCTGTCCCACCCGCACCTTTCCGCCATCGAAAACCGCTGCGCAAGTCAGCGGCGGCGCCCTCCCGATGGCTCAGCGTTTTTTTGCGTTGAGCGGAATCACGCCTTTGACCTGGGTCGTGCCGGTCGGCTCAGGCGGCAGATAGCCCCACGCGCTGTCGCCCATCGCGGCAGCGGCAACGACAGCGTCGAGTGGTGTAGTACTGGCGTCAGGGCCCTGCGGCGGAGGCTCGGCCGGCGCTTCGGCCTGCGGCGGCGTCTCACGGCTATGCCGGCGATGCAACAGAACTGCTTCGGCTACCTGATCGACATGCCCGGTTGTCACCGCGACCGCCTGTTCGAGCGCGGCCAGAGCA
>JBEKNG010000022.1:0-16587 GCA_049523075.1 Paraburkholderia sp. | reverse complement strand
TTGAGCGTCACATTCGAAAGATGCGCGCCGTGCCCCGCTTCATGGAACAGCACGTTGATGCCCTGCAGCCCCGCACCGGCTTGTTGCGGACGCGCCGTCGAAGTGAAACGAACGTCCGCTGGCACCCAACCCCTGACGTCATCGTGATAGCTCGGCGTAGGTGTCACACAAAAGCCAGTCGGAAACTTGCCCGGCCGGTCCAGCAAATCGATTTCGATCCGCGCGCCGCGATAAGACACGCCAAGACGCCGGAACGATTCCGCCCAACGTTCCAGCGCCTTGCCAAAAGGAAAGTAGGCGTCAGCTTGTTGCGCCGCGCCGCCGCGTATTCTGTAAGCCAGGTTGTGCGGCTGCAAGGTCTCTTCGCCGTAGTCGCGAACGATACGATCCAACGACGCGAAATGCGTGTCGCGTGTATTCCGCTCGAACTCATCGAAGACCGCAAAGAGCTGTTCGGGACTCATGCTGCTATTGGTGCGCAGCCGGTATTCGAAGAAGTCGCGATAGCCGAGTTCGCGCGCCAATGCATTGCGCTTGGCTACGATCTCGAGAAAGCCGTTTTCCAGCAACCAGCGTTCGAGTCCATGCAAAGCATCGTGGGAGCTTTTGCGCGCGGCTTCATCCGGGTTGGATGCGAGGTTTGCGCGCAGCGCGCCAGATGACGCCTGCTCGCTTCGCCCCGACGCGCCCACATGATGCATCGTGTATGCCTGGCGGCGCGCAAACAGATCGGCATCCAGTCTGATCAGCTCGGCAAGCAATGCGGCCGCACGCTCGTTGCCCAATGCATTGCGTTCGAACACCTCGACCCAACCACGCAGGCCGGTCAGGAGCGCATCGCGTTCAACAGACTGCGTGGTGGCCTCAAGCTTCGCGAGATGCATCCGGATCTGCGCTAACCGCTGCGGGTCTGCGATGAAGGTCTTGCGGTCGAGCCCAGCCGCACCCAACGCGTCGTGCTCATCGCTCTGACCTGTATGAGTCGACCAGTAGAGGTCGCCTTCCCGTCGATGCAGTTCCAGATAGTCTTGATTGAGTTGATCAAAGAAGGCGCGGGCGCTTTTCATGTGCGGGGCTTCGTTAGAGACGTCGTTTTTGCTGCTCGGACAGACGGCGAGAGAACACGCAGCGGCGATAAGCGGTGATCGTAGCGCAGTCCGCATACAGTTGACTTGCTAAACGGGGCCACGTTAAGTTGCCGCGTTAATCGGGCTCAACCGCTGCCCGTCCGCGCCATCCTCAATCTGCCAACCCGCCGCCTTCAAGGTCTCACGCAGCCGGTCCGACTCGGCCCAGTCCTTAGCAGCGCGGGCCTTCTCACGCTGCTGAGCCAGCGCGGTGACGTCCGCCGGAATCTCAAACGCATCCGCCTGCCACTCCGCCAGCCGCAAGCCAAGCACCGGTTCGAAGGCGTCAACCGTCGCCCGTCGCGTCGCCGCCGGCAGGTCGCTTCTCACCAACTCCCACACGACAGCCAGCGCGCGCGGCAGATTGAGATCCTGATTGATCTCGGCGTTGAAACGCGCAACATATCGCGCATCCGCCGTGCCACCGGCAGGCCAGCTTGCATACGCTTTGCGCAACCGATCCAACGCAGCTTGCGCCGCCCCAATCGCCTCATAGTTGAAACGCAGCTTGCTGCGGTAATGGGCGCTCAGGCAAAGATAGCGATAGGCGAGCGGCTCGATCCCGCGCTCGATCAAGCTCTGCAGCCGCAGAAAGTCGCCACTCGATTTGGACATCCTGGCCGCGTCGAGCGTCAGAAAGTGACCGTGCATCCAGAAGTTTGCAAGCCGTGTGCCATGGCAAGCCTGCGTCTGCGCAATCTCATTGCTGTGATGCACGGCGATGTGGTCTTCGCCGCCGCAGTGAATATCGAACCAGGGGCTCAGGTACTTGGCCGACATCGCCGAGCACTCGATATGCCAGCCCGGAAAACCACGTCCCCATGGACTGTCCCATTCCATTTGCCGAGTCGAGTCGGGCGGACTGAACTTCCACAATGCAAAGTCGGTCGCACACCGCTTCTCGCCTAAGGCCACCCGCTTGCCAGCTTGCAAGCCCGCATGATCGAGACGCGCCAGATAGCCGTAGTCGTCCTGTCTGGTGGTATCGAAGTACACGCCGTCGCTCGTCTGGTACGTGTAGCCATTACGTTCCAGCTCGGCGATTAGGGCAATCTGCTCCGCAATATGGTCCGTCGCCCGGCACCAGACCGTGGGCTCCAGCAGGTTGAGGGCCTGCCAGTCGCTCATGAATGCGCGGGTATAGCGTTCGGCAATCTCCCAGCCCGATGCGCCCGTGCGGCGGCTGCCCTTTTCCATCTTGTCTTCGCCTTCATCGGCATCGGAGACGAGATGGCCGACGTCGGTGATATTGACGACATGCCGCACCTCGTAGCCGTTTAGCGCGAGAACGCGCCGCAGCACATCTTCGAACACATAGGTCCGCAGATTGCCAATATGCGCATGGTCATACACCGTCGGTCCGCAGCAGTACAGGCCCACGTGGCCAGGTTGCACAGCAGTGAACGGGCGCACAGCCCGCGACCAGGTGTCGTACAAGGCGAGAGACATCGGGACTTCCGTTTAGTGAGTGTTGGGACAAGCGCAAAAACAAAAAGGCCACCGGTTTTTCAACGGGTGGCCATCAGGGACTTGCTCGGACGTGACGTAACGCAACGCGCTAGACGCAAGCTCCCTCTGGCAGGCTTTGACAGCATGCGTGCATGAAGTGGGCGAGAGAGCGGGCGGTGAGGATCATGAGACGATGCTAACGTGCGTCAATTCTTTGGTCAATCGGTTTGGCCGGTATCCCGGAGTATCCTTCAGTCTGCCCGCAAGGCTCCGGCTGCCCAGCTGTAGCGCGACGAACAACAGGCGATAAATCCGTGCGCGTCAACCACCAGGCCTTTTTCTGCTCGCTTTTCTTTGCGCGACTGGCGGACCAGATTCTGCTCTTCCTGGTACCGCTGGTCGTATTCCAGACGACCCAGAAGGTATCGTGGTCAGGTATCGCCTTCTTCCTGGAGGCGCTGCCGCGCTATCTGTTCTTCCCGCTGTTCGGCGCGCTCAGCGATCGCTTCTCCCCGCTCAAACTGATGCGTATCAGCCAGACGTACCGGGCCGTCGTGTGTATTGCGGGGGTGGCGGGATACGCACTGTGGGGCGGAATAGGCTGGCTGATTGCGCTGTCAGCTTGCTGCGGCATCCTCACGAGCCAAGGCTTCGTCGCGCGGGAAGTCATGCTCCCGCAAATCTTCAAGGCACATAAGTTCGAGCGCGTGCTGGCCGTCTCGCAGTTGGCCGACCAACTCGGCGTGGTGCTCGGCCCAATGGCCGCGGCGTTGTTGCTCGGCTGGTGGCGCTGGGAGTTTGTGGTGGCCGCCACCGGCGCGCTGTTCCTGATCGCCGACGCGGCATTCGTGCTGTGGCAGCGCATAAGCGGCTTTCACGCCGCCGCGCCTGAACCGCCACAAGGTCATTGGACGCAACCGCTGCGCACCGCCGTACGGCAAGTGCTGCATCTGCCCGGCCTGAAGAAAGTGATCCTGCTGGCCGCCGCCGAGAATCTCGTCATCGGTGTGACGCTTGCCACCTCGGCCGCCATGGTCACCGGCATCCATCATCAATCGGGACGCTTTTACGCGGTGCTGCAAACCATCGGCGCAATCGCCACTGTGCTGATTCTGCTGACCATCGCCCGCGCCTCGTTTTCCAGAAAAACGCTGGGTCTGCTGGCGTTTCTGGCGATTTGCCTCGGCGGCGTGATCGCCGGTACGAGTGCCCGTCCGTGGGGCTACGCGGTGGGTTTCGTGCTGATTACCGGCTTCGACAAGATGTTCAATGTCTATATCCGAAGCGCCCGACAAAAGATTATTCCGGCGAAGGACTACGGGAAAACCACCGGTGTCGTCATCCTGCTGAACAATCTGACCCAGCCTCTCGCAGGTTTGCTAGTCGGCGTGTTCGCCGGACGTGGGCATACCGGCCTGTTGATCGTGCTGCTGTCGCTGACGATGGGCACGATCGGCGCGGCGGCTTCTGTCGTCGGACCCTGGCTGCAGCAGAAGCGCGCGGCCGGTAGCGAGCGCGGAGCCGGCTTGAACGAGGCCGGCGTCCGCGAGAGCGAATGAAGCGAGGGCGGATGCGCCGGGTCCTGAACCGCCCGGCAACGCGCTGACTACGACATCGCGGGCTGCCAGGACGCCGGACGGACGACGCCCCGGTAACGCAAACGCGGGCAGAGCGCGTTACGTCGTCGCTTCGGCGGGCCCGATCTTCACACCCTTGAAATGACCGGCGGACGGCGGCGCACCGCACTCGCGCAGCAGCGCACGCAGTTCGTTGATGACCGGAAACACCTCGTGATTCCAGTCCGCCCCTTGCCGGTCGTGCGCTTCCTGCTCACGTTCGACGATCCAGCGGTCTTCCTTGAAAATGCGCTCGGTGAACCAGACCAGCAGCGGCCAGGCGATATCCAGAAGGCCCGGAATGCCCGGCTTGCGGATAGACAGTAGACCGAAAGTCCGGTTGGTGCGCTGCTCGGCGTCGAGCGGCACATAGACGATCCACAGGTTCATCACCAGCGTCGAGTCCGAGGTGCGGATCTGCAGCGTCTGATACGGGTACTGGGTGCGGATGGTCATCACGTCCTTGTCCGCGCCTTGCGTACCTTTGCGGCTCTGACCAAACACCAGCGCCTCGCCGATCGGCTGTTCGCCCGCCATCCGCGCAAACGTGTAGTCCACCTCAACCCAGTCGTCGCCGCGCCGGCGTCCAAGCGACCGCGCCCGCATCTGCCCCATCTGCTTGCGGTGCAGGAACTGATGGTTCATGTCCATCAGGTTTTCATGCATGAACGAATAATGGCACTTCACTGCGCGGCCGAAGCGGCGCGTCTTGTAGGCCTTATCGCCTAACGAGGCGAGCGGCGGTAACGGACGCTCGTCCGCCAGCGCGGGATTGCCGGGGAACACGAAAATCAGCCCCTGCTCCTCGCGGCACGGATACGAGCGCACGCCGTTGGGCAAACGCTCACGGCCCAGATACGGAATGTCGACGCAGCGGCCGGTGCAATCGTAGGTCCAGCCGTGGTAACAGCAGCGGATCGTTTCGCCATCCACCACGCCGCCGTGCAACGGCACCTGCCGGTGGGCACAACGGTCTTCCAGCGCGAACGCCTTGCCCGATTCAGTGCGCACCAGCACAATCGGCTCGCCCGCAAACGTTACGCCGTGCGCCTTGCCGCGCTTGAGCTCGTGCGACCACGCAAGCGGATACCAATAGTCGGGATGGATGGGGACGCGGCGCAGATCGCGCACAGGCGCGCCGCTGAGCGCCGCGGTGGATGTGTCATCGGCTGCTTCGGCCGGTGCCTCGGTAGGCGCATCGATGGTGCTGCTGTCCAGCGAGGGAACTACATGCATGGGCAACGCCTCCTTATAGTCTGAAACCTGGGTAGGCCCGTAACTTGCACGGGGAACCGACGTAGGAAGTCAGTTTACTAGAAGGTGCGCGATCAATGTTCCTGACAATAACAATACGTAGGGTTTCCCGCCAATTCGTCGACGGTGCTGTGGCGTACGTACCAATCGCCAACCTGGGCGCGGGTTACACGTTCGTCCTTAGTCCTTAGCCTTTCGCTGCCTTTTGTCAGAGCCGGTCAGCCCCTTTGCTACTCTTGTCAGAGCCGGTCAGCCATCCGCTGCCGGTCAGCCCTCGTCGGGCGCTACCAGCCCTGAGCGGCGCTGTACACCCCACACGCGGCCGCCGCGTAAAAAGTGCAGCCAGCCCATCAGGGCGCCAGTATGGCGGAGCAACTGGAACGTGAAGGGTTCGACAATCGCTGCCACCACAGCCAGCCCCAGGTTCGAGCCGACGCGCTGACCGGTCCAGCGGCGGTACAGATGGATGCACCACACGTAGAAGGCCAGATCGATGGCAATCTTGGCGCCGATTACACTAAAAATCGACAGCACCAGCGTCCCATGCCCGCCGAACAGAAAGGCGAGCAGCAACACGAAGGCGGTCAGGCCGTAGATCGGCTGCATCGTATCGATCGCCTTGACCGGCAGCATCAGCATGCCGAGCGTGCCGTAGCGCGGATTGCCGGTCATGTCGCGATTCCAGTATTGCGTCTGCAAAAAGCCGGCGAACCAGCGGCGCCGTTGCCGCAGGAAACTGCCGAGCGTGCCGGGCGCATCGGTTCGTCCCTGTGCATCGCCCACCACGCGCACATCCCAGCCGAGCCCGTGATCGACCGAATAGCGGCGCAGCCGATGGATCAGCTCGTAGTCTTCCACCAGACACTGCGGGTCGAATCCGCCGACCTCGACGAGCGCCGAACGCTTGAACGAGGCGAACGCGCCGGAGATCAACAGCAGGCTGTCGGCGCGCATCCACGCAAAGCGGGCGATGAAGTTGCGCATGTACTCGTAAGTCTGGAACCACTGGAACACGCGCCCCGAAACGGTTTTGCCGCAGACCGGCACGAGGATGCCCGCCGCCGCCACGAGTTTCGGCTGGTCCGCGAAGGCAACCCGCATTGCGTAGGTGGCGTCGTCGTCGAGCAGCGTGTCGGCGTCGACGGTCATCACCGTGTCCGTGGTCATCACTGTAATAGCCGCGTTCAGCGCGCGCGCCTTGCCGCCGTGCGGCACCCGCAGCCAGTAGAGGTTCGGGTGAAGCGTACTCGGTGCGCTCAGTTCGCCGTCCGGCGCCGCCGTCAGGCCAAAGCGGCCGGTCAGCAGCGCCCCGGTGCCGTCGGTCGAGCCGTCGTCGGCAATCACGATCTGCGCGGGGCCGTGCGTTTGCCGCAGCAGCGCGGCAAGCGTGACCGGCAATACCGCCGCTTCATTATGCGAGGCGACGATCACGCCCATGCTCGGCAGGTTGCGCTGGTCCGAAGCCGGATCGAGCGGCGTCGGCGGCCGCATGAGCGGCAGCGTCTTGATCGTGACAAACACGAGCAGCAAGGTGTCGTAGACCACGTAAGCAATCCCGGTCGACCACGCCACCACGCCTTGCAGGAAAAACGCTCGCGCAAAAAGCAGCAACCACAGCGCCACAACGCTGAGATGGATCAATGTGCTCAATCGCGTGGTGGGGCGCGGCACAATACGGGGCGACGCGAGCGCCAGGGCTTGTTCCAGAGTTCTCTTCAAAATAGCTGCTGAATCCGTCGGTACTGCGGGGTTAATTGTGGAACCCGCCGGTGCAAATCTGCTGGTGCAACCGGCGAGTGAAGCATGCGGGCTGAAATCGCAGTCCTCAAGGAATCATGCGCTTTAACACGGACTTGCGATCGATCCACTCGTGTTTCAACGCACCGCCCACGTGCATCGCAAGCAGCGCGTAGAGCGCATACCCGAGCCATATGTGCAATGCGCCGAAGCGATCGTGCAGGGTTTCCTTGAGCGTCGGGTCAAGGTTCATCACGTAGCCGATACGCGGCCATGGAACCAGGTTGAACAGATGCATTGGATGCGTCGCCGCGTCTTTCCAGGCCGAATCGTGCAACCAGCCCGACAACGGCAGCCCAATCATCAACAAATAAAGCAGGAAGTGCGCAACATGCGCGGCAATCCGTTCCCATGCGGGAAACGCCGCCGGCAGCGGTGGCGGCCGATGCGAGACGCGCCACAGGATACGCAACAGCGCGAGGCCGAGCACGGTGATGCCGATGGACTTATGCGTGTCAATCACTGGACGCACCCAGTCGTCGGGCAGCCAATCGGCGCTCAGCCCCAGCGCCACGTTGCAGACGATCAGGATCGCGATCACCCAGTGCAGCACCATGGCCGTGCGGGTGTACCGCGATACGGCCTGCACGCTGGTCGTATCGGTAAGGGGAGAATTGGCCTGAGTGCTCATCGGTAAATCCGTCCGAAAATGGGCGCGAATGTGAAAGCTATTTGAAATTAAAATCGGCGAATGAAACGGCAAAAAATCGGCGTTGGTGTGCCAACACGACAGCGGCCAATAACGCAAACGCTGCGATGCAGCGATTTATTCCCTGCCGCACGAAGGAAATGATTTCAGGCCATTTTCGCAGCCGGTTGCCACATCGCGCACGCCGCGCCAGTAGTTTGCCTGTACACGTCGCCGAAATGCTGCGAAGAACGCTGCGAAAACCGCAATCTTCCTATGAAAACGGCCCCATGCGTACATCTGCGACGCCACACGCCCGCTACCAGTTGCCGCAGCCTCGACGCAGAGGTTGAAGATATCGGGCATGCGGTTCTTGCGTGTATTCATCACGGCCCGCGTGGCATAATCTGCGCCAATCATCGCTCCTCTCGTGCTCGACGCGCAGCATGCTTCGTCTCCGCCTCCAGAAAATCGGCAGCTTGTTGGGATTGCTTGCAATCCTGATGAGTACGCTTGCGCCGACCATCTCGCAGGCGCTCGCAGCACACGACCGGCTGGGCCAGGCACTGGCAACCTACTGTTCTGCCGACCCGGCCAACAGCCAGGCTGCACACGACAGCAAATCACCGAACTCCTCCGCATTTCATTGGCAGGCCTGCGCGTATTGCGGCATGCTCGCCCACGTGCCGGTGCTGCCGGGCACGACTACCGCGTTCGTCGCCGAGCTATCGGTTGCACGCGCACCGCTCGCCGTCGCGCGCGACGCTGCCCACGTCCCCCTCTTTTATAGCGCGGCCCAGCCGCGCGCACCTCCCGTCCTCTCCTGATCCGATTCGTACACGAACCGTGTCCGCACTGCGTGAGCAGTCGCGGAACGTCGCCGCGCATCTACACGGCGACTGATCAAGACAATTAGAGAGGAAATCGATCATGCGTACGCTTTTGAAACGGCACGCGGCACCCGCACGCGTCGCGTTCATGGCGGCGGCTGGCGCCGCCTGTCTCGCCGGTTCGCCGGCTGCTTCAGCCCACGCAGTGGTAGGCGACCGGATCTTCCCTGCCACGATGACGGTCGACGACCCCGGTGTCGACGACGAGTTCGACACACAGTTCGGCCATATCAAGACCCCGGACGACAATGGCGACAACATGAACGTGAACACCGTGTCGTACGAGTGGGACAAGACGATCACGCAGAATCTCCAGTTCAGCGTCTCAAGCGACTACGTCAGCCAGAATGATCCGAACGGCGGCTCCGCCAAAGGTTGGGATAACTTGACGGTTGGCGTGAAGTACATGGTCTACGCGAACGCGCAGCATGAATTCATGGCGTCGGTGGGGCTCGATACGGAAATCGGCGGTACCGGTGCCAGGTCGATCGCGAACTCGTTTTCGACGTTCTCACCGACGGTCTATTTCGGCAAGGGCTTCGGCGACCTGCCCGCATCGCTCAATTACCTGAAGCCGTTTGCGATCACCGCCGAGATCGGACCGAATCTGACGACCGCCTCATCGGCTCTAGGACCGGATTCGTTCGGCTGGGGCACGACGCTGCAGTACAGCATCCCGTATCTGCAAGATCACGTGAAGGATCTCGGACTCCCGCAACCGCTCGCGGGCGCGTACCTCGTCGTGGAAGCGCCGATGGCCACCTGCACAGCGGGCGCCTGCGCGGGTCAAACGACCGGCACGATCAACCCCGGCGTGTTGTGGCTCAACCGCTGGGGGCAGTTCGGCGTCGAAGCGCAGATACCCGTGAATCACCTGAGCGGCGACCATGTCGGGGTACTGTTCGACGCTCACTTCTTCCTTGACGACATCTTCCCGAACTCTATCGGCAAACCTCTCCTCTGATTCAGGACAACGCTCTCATGAAACTCCATACAACCACACGCGCCGCCGTTGCCGCGCTGATGATTGCAGGCTGCCAACTGGCACACGCACACGCGTTCCCGACCCACCAGGCGCCGGGCGCAGGCGCGACCGTCTCCACCTCGCAAAAGGACGTGGCGATCGATTTCGATGACGGTCTCGAACCGGCCTTCAGCTCGATCACCGTGACCGATGCGCAGGGCAAGCCGGTCACAAGCGCCAAGGCCGCCGTCGATCCGTCGAACAAGAAGCATATGTCGGTGGCGCTGAACCCGCTCACACCAGGTGACTACACGGTCGCATGGGTGGCCGTCGCAGAAGACGGACACCGCACGCAAGGCCACTACACCTTCACGGTGAAGTAACGGTGGATCCGCTCGTCGTCGTACAGATCGTCGTCCAGTCTGCGCAAGACATGCTGTTCGCGGTCGCGGTTGGGGCGCTCGTGTGCAGTGCGATGCTCGGGCGGCAACAGCAGGGCTGTCCGGCCGCTTCGGCTGCGCTCGGCCGCTCGCGATTCGCTGCGCTTGGCCTGCTCGTGCTGGCTTGCGGCCTGTACCTATGGCTGGAGGCCGCTGTGATGGGCGGCACGCCGTTCAGCGAGGCGGGTCCCGTCGTGAGTGCCGTGTTGACGCAATCGCACTTCGGTATCGCCTGGTTGGTGGGTTGTGCCGGCGCAGTGCTCGCTTGCCTCGGTGGTGCGCGGCACAGCCGCACTTCGTCGTGGCTTGCTGCGGCGGGCATGGTCGTCTACGTGACGGGTAAGGCTGCTTCAAGTCACGCTGCCGGTGCAGGCGATTTCACGCTGCGCGAGGCGGTGCATGTCCTGCATCTGGGAGCGACGGCATTGTGGGCGGGCAGCGTGATCATCGCGGCGCCGGTGCTGTGGCGCTGGAATGCGGCGGCGTCCAAGGTTGAATCCGGGGAATCGGCCGGGCAGGCCTTCGCTCAGTCGACAAGCCGCGTGGCGTTTTGCACTCAGCTGTCGCATCTGGCGACCATCGCGCTTGCCGTGGTGATCGTGACCGGCATCTATAACGCCACGCAGGACACCGCGCACCTCACAGCGCCCTTGCTTGACGTGCTGTATGGGCGCGTGCTGACGCTCAAGCTGGTGTTCGTGACGCTAGCGGTGCTGCCAGGAGGCTACAACCGGATGATCTATCTGCCGCGGCTGCAGCACACAGCGGCGGTGAGTGGCCCTGTGTATCGCGATGCCCAGCGTAGCTTTGACCGGCTTCTCGCGGTCGAAGCCGTAGCGATGGTGGCCGTATTGATTGTGGCCGGCGTGCTCGGTCACACGTCGCCTTCGGGTGGGTAGGCATAAGGATGCGCCGGACGTCGGCGCGTCCGTTCACCGCCCGATGGGCGGAAACATATGCCAAGGTGGTCGCCTGAGGCTACGGCTACGGCTACGGCTACGGCTACGGCGAGCACGTCACCTCTCTCAACGTCGCGCAATCAGCGCGATTGATTCCACGCGCTCGTCGAGCCAGCCATCCACCGCATGCGCTTCGAGCAACTGCCGCGCGCGCTCCAGCAGTTCATCGAGCCGCGTACCCAGGCGCTCGCGTGAGAGGCTCGACATCGACAGCGCCCGTGCGATCAGCGAGTCCAGCGCCACGCGCCGCTTCTCGATGATCGATACGCGCTCCAGCGCTACAAACGCCGACTTCAGCAACACGGTTTCGTGACTCTCCCAACTGTCGGACTTGCGTTGTTCGCGCGCCGGATCGGCTTGCGCATACTCATCGAGCAACGCTCGGTACGGAACACGCCAAGGTGTCGACGGATCGTCGGGATGCGAGGTCGCAAACAGCACCACGGCGCCCGTGGGATCGATCAGTTGATCCAGCCGCGCTAGCGTGTCGGGCCGGTCCATCCAGTGAAAAGCACGGCCAATCACGGCGATCTGGAAACGACCCCACTCCGGCGACAGATCGTACGAACTTCCCAGCCGGTATTCGATGTTCGGCGCAATGCCAAGCCCAAGGTCAGCCGCGATGCGCAGCATTTCCGCTTCGGGGTCGAGCGCGACGCCTGTGCCCACCCATGATGAAAACGCCAGCGACAGTTGCCCCGGTCCACAACCGAGGTCAAGCAACCGTTGCGTGCCGTCGAGCCGGCACGCTTCGGCCACGCGCCGGATCAGGCGCGGCGAATAGGCGGGGCGGCCGCCCAGGTAATGAGCGGCATTGTTCTTGAAACGGTCAGGAATGAAGGGGATGGGCGTGGTCATGAGCGGTTCCGTTGAAGCCGCGCAAATCGGACAACGAGCGTTGCGCAATTCACAAAGTATGCCGTCGTGCGGCGCTCGCTGTCGAGACGGCCGAAAAGGCGTGAATCTTTGCATCCAGCACGCAATCTTCGCAAGCAGGAGCCACAGCGACAACGAGCCCCAGCCGCCAGACAGCATGAGTACTTCAGATGCGGTCCCAGATGCGCATAAAAAAACGATGCAGATATTTCGTAGTGCTGTGTGTTCGCGCCCCGAGTACCGCGTACAGCACGGCGACGGCGCCGAGCGAGTACGCCCATACCGGACCGACCATGCCTGCGTTTTCCGATTTCAGTTGCCACGCCCAGACGGCGGAAAACACGAGTACGAGCCCTATCAGTGCAATCACGGCGGCGGCGCCAGGCGGCATGGCATCGTCGTCCAAGGGCGATGCAGGTTATACGCCAGCGAACAGGCTATGGATGTGCTGACGAGAGCAGCGTGACGGATGAGCTTGCCGGGCAATGCCGTCACCGTCCCCGCGCGGATTGCTACACTATCTGTCAATCTAGGATCATTCATCGCGCCAGCACCCACAGCGCGTAGCACCAGGACTTCTTCGCTCATGTCAGCCCGTTTCAACGCACCATTCACTGCGCTTCTCGCCGCAGCGTTATTCGGCGCGACCACGCCGCTTGCCAAAGCGTTGCTCGGCACGCTGTCGCCGTTCATGGTGGCGGCCCTGTTCTATCTCGGCAGCGGGATTGGTCTTGCCATCACAATCCTCGTCCGCCGAATGAGTCTCAGCACGCACGCGCGGGCCAACGCAAGTCAGATACCGCGGCACGAAGTCCCATGGCTGCTCGGCGCAATCGTCATGGGTGGCGTCGCCGGTCCCGCGCTGCTGATGCTCGGCCTGAGTTCGACGCCAGCCGCCACCAGTTCACTGCTGCTGAATCTCGAAGGGGTCTTCACCGCGTTGATTGCGTGGATCGCGTTTCGTGAGAACGTCGACGTGCAGGTGTTTCTCGGCATGGGCGCGATTGTCGCCGGTGGCGTGGCGTTGTCGTGGCATCCAGGCGCCACGGGCTTCCCACTCGGCGCCATGCTGGTCGCTGCAGCATGCGGATGCTGGGCGATCGACAACAATCTCACGCGCAAGGTCTCGACCAACGACGCAATGGTGATCGCCTGTCTAAAAGGGTTGGTCGCGGGCTCGGTGAACTTCGGGATCGCCTTGCTGCTCGGCGCGAAGCTTCCCCATGTCGCCACCATGGGCGTAGCCATGGCGACCGGATTCGCAGGCTATGGGGTCAGTCTGGTGCTGTTCGTGGTCGCGCTGCGCAACCTCGGCACGGCGCGTACCGGCGCGTATTTTTCAGTGGCGCCGCTGTTCGGCGTCACCCTCTCGCTGATCCTCTGGCCCGAAATGCCGCCACTCCTGTTCTGGTTCGCTGCGGCCCTGATGGCGCTCGGCATCTGGTTGCATGTCCGCGAGCGCCATGACCATCCGCATACGCATCGCGCGCTGGAGCACAATCATCGGCACCGTCACGATGAACATCACCAGCATGAGCATGATTTCGAATGGGACGGCCAGGAACCGCATGCCCATCCGCACCGCCACGTTCCACTCACACATTCGCACCCGCATTTTCCAGATATTCATCATATCCACTCGCACTGAACGGAAGCACCGCGGCTTGTGATCGCTCCCTTTCGCGATTGCAAGCAAAAAGTTGTCTGAAGCAGATACGTGATAGGACGATTCAATTGGCGTGATGGCCGAACGCATCCTGTAATGAAACTCCTGCTGTTTGCAGTTGCCCGCTGCCGAATTCGGAGAACCTCATGGCTCAGCCCCAGACCAACGTTGACGAAGTCGTAAAGTCCATCGCCGCGGAAACCAACACCCCCACGGAAACGGTCTCGAAGATCTACGCGGATACCTTGGCCAACTACAAAACTGACGCCCGCGTGTTCGATTACATGCCGCTCTTGGTGGCCAAAAAGGTGCGCGACACGTTGCGGCAATCCGCAAACCGGAAAAACTAGCGCCGCGGCGGTAATCGCGCTGGATCGCGCTGTTAGACACGTCGGCAATCCAGCGACCGCACGATCTGCGCAAGCTTCGCCACTAAAGCATCGGCGGACTCCCGCGCGATGCCGGCGTACCCCAACATGAAGCCGTTGTAGCGCGGCGTGCTATCCGTTGCGCGATTGCAGTACGTGCAGATTGGCGACGCGGCGCGACAACCGGCTGACCGGCACACGCGCGTTGTCGACTTGCGCCGCAGGCGGCAACGCTGCGCGGTTCACCATGCATACCACTGAGCCGTGACGGCTCGTACTGACAAAACCCTCTTCTGTAAGCCGCTCGTACGCATACAGCACCGAATTGCGCACCATGCCGAGCTGCTCAGCGAGCGAACAGGTAGGGACGAGCTGACTGCCGCGCGCAATGTCGCCATCGAGAATGGCCCGCCGCAAACTTTCGTAGAGCAGGTTCTGCTGCGTGAGCTTGCGGGGCTGCCCAGTTGCTTCGCGAAGTTCGACGTCAACAGGCCGTAGTCCAAATGCGTGGCTCCAAATTATTGTGGTTGTCGCTTTTTCGATGGTTATGAACCGATGCACGCGATGGTCGCGGAACGCAACGGCCAACTGCTCGGCCTCGTTCACTATCTCTATCATCGACACACTACGATGGCCGGCCCGATCTGCTATTTGCAGGATCTCTATACGCTGGAGAGCGAGCGTGGCAAAGGCGTCGGGCGGGCGCTGATCGAGGCCGTTTATCAACAGGCAAAGGCGGATGGCTCGAGCCGGGTCTATTGGCAAACGCATGAGACCAATCAGACGGCGATGAAACTCTATGACAGCGTCGCTGATCGGTCGGGGTTTGTGGTTTATCGAAAGGCGTTGTAGAAACGCCTTTTGCCACGTTCGGCCGTGGTTCGTGCTGATCGTCTATAGATCAGCACGATAACGCGAAACGTCGCAGACTAATAACTCAGACTCGCTCTGGAGAGATGGGCCGAACGCTTGACCTCTCCTAAGAAGACTGTGCCAACCCAGCGGGCCGGCGAGACCGAGATTTGTGCGCATAAACCTGCAAGTGGGCACTCACATTGATGGTCGCTCGCCGACCGGCTTACGCGATCAGGCGAGATCCTTCAACAACGCCGTCCGCACCCGCGGCTCGATGATCTGCGTGGGAACCGGATAATTCGGATGATCGCAACCAATGCGCAACGCCGCGCCGTCGCGCAGCCGAGCTTTCATCGCCGGCGGGAGTTCAAAGCGCACGAAGTGCACGGCTGAGGTCTTCTGATCGTTGTCGCGTTCCAGATCCTCATCGGCAATCGCATAGACGGGCAGCTCACCCTCCACCTGCAGAAACACACGGTCCTCGATGCCGATCAGGCGCGCCAGTGCCGCAGCCCGTTCGATTTCGTTTTCGTATTCGATCTGCATCGTCGCCTTCAGATTGTTGCCGTCCGGCACCAGCGGTAAATACGCGTTCAATTCCCCCCGAATACCGTCCTCGTCGAAAATCTTCTCAATATGGAGCATTTCCTGAATCTGGTAACGGATCGTCGTTTCGTCTTCGAACAGGAACGTGACATGGTTGCCGAGCGGCACGGTGCGATCCTTCTTGTGCTCGATCACCTTGGCGCGCATCGCGATACGCGACTTCGAATAATTTTCGAGCGACAACAGCGAGTTGCGGGCGATGCTCATTAGGGATCCTTCCAGTCAGTAAGGGTTATCAGAGCCCGTAGGCCTTGCGCAGCAGCGTGAGCGGATGCGCCAGTTGTCCTTTCGACAAACCGTTTTCGTCGAGCCCCTGTTCGATATGATGGCCGGCCAGCTGGCAATCCGACGAGATGTAATCGGGGTGCGGCTGCGCCATCGCCTTGAAAACCGGCGTGCCAATCTGCATCGCCGTACGGTGGAACTCCTTTTTGACGCCGAACGTGCCGGCATGGCCGGAACAGCGCTCGACTACGGTGACCTGCGTATCCGGCACCAGCGCCAGGGTTTCGGATGTTTTACGGCCGATGTTCTGCACCCGCGCGTGGCATGGCACGTGGTACGACACTTTGCCGAGCGCGGTGTTGAAGTCGGTTTTCAGGAGTCCATCGCGATGCCGCGACACGAAGTACTCGAACGGATCCCAAAACGCCTCGCTGACGGCACGCACATCGGCGTCGTCAGGGAACATCAGCGGCAGCTCGTGCTTGTACATCAGCACACAACTCGGAATCGCGCCCATGATCGCATAGCCCTCGCGAGCGTATTTCGCGAGCACCGGCAGGTTCTTTTCCTTTTTATCAGCGACGCCCTGCAGGTTGCCCTGCTCGAGCAAAGGCATGCCGCAGCACGCTTCGCTCTTCACCAGTTCGTAAGGAATCTCGTTGTGCGCGAGCACGGCGAGCAGATCGTGGCCGATTCCCGGCTCGTTGAAATTCACGTAACAGGTGGTGTAAATCGCTACTTTGCCAGGCGTGCGTTCCCCGTCGCGCACCTGGGCGGCCGGAGATTTCTTTGCGGCACTGCGGAATTTGTGCGTCGCGAAATCGGGCAGCCACGCGTTTTTGTCGACGCCCAGCGCGCTCTCCATGA